>JABDBK010000014.1 GCA_013288655.1 Gammaproteobacteria bacterium
GCGAGCACAAGCTGCGCTTCTGAAAAGGCGTGCTTTCTTTAAATAGAATAATGACTTCGACATGAGTGCCAGGCTTTAACATGGATGAATGGATCTCAAGAATGCTATCTTTTTGGATGGTTAATTCTTGCTTAATGGCTTGTACCATAGTTTTTCCTCAGCATTCAATAACAGATGAGTAATTACTGAATCTTAACATTATTAAGTATAAAAAGCCCGCTATAATGCTGGTAACAAGCATATAATTAACAAAATATACTATAGACCTCAGCAATGAGGTGCTCTTTTAATGAGGGAGCCCTGAATTTAAAGAACTAATTCACAGGTGAGTACTCATGGTTTGAAACCATCAAACCCAATCCGTCTCTATAACTTTCCATCGCTGTCGTGGAATCACCTAAATGTTCTAACAATTTACCATACTCAGCAAACGTTTCAGCGCTCGCTTCCAGATTTAAACTTTCCTGAAAATAACTTCTGGCTTTGCCCCACAATTGACTGCGCACACAGATTCGCCCCAACGATAATAATAATACAGCTTCATTGGGATACTCTTTTAACAGATTTTCTGCATGGACCAATTGTTTTTTAGGGTCCGTTGTTTTAACCAATCCATAAAGTTTAGCAAGGGTGTTATTCCAGGATTTTTTAAGTGTCTTATAAATTAAATATTCGATTTCTTGGCCATCATCGGGATAATTTAATAATTGCTTAACATAAGAAGATATGACACCTGGATCTTTTTGGATTTTACGTGGCACAGTCGCCCACAAAGCATGCAAGGCATCTAATCCTATCTCACGTGAACCCGATGATTTTATAATTTCCTCATACGTTTTCTTTTCAAGCATAGTCAATTGCTCGCGATTGACCACACCTGCTTTATACAAATGAGGCAGCAGTGCTAATAACGCTTGCCAATCACCTAAATGCACATAAACACGCTCTAACAATTTTAAGACTAAAGCATGTTTAGGCACCAATGTTTTTAAATGTTTAAGTGTTGCAAGCGCTTGCTCCAACTGGCCCTGGTTTATTTGTAATTGCGCTTGTGTTAAACCTATAACAACATCAGCGTCAGGTGCTGCTGCATGTGCTTTTCGCAAATAAATATCGCGCCTATCAAATGCCGCTTGTTCGTGGGCCGCTTTTGCGAGAGCAAGATAATTCACTAAAGCAGCATCCGATTGAGACAGGCCTTCTAACAAATCATGTTCTGCATTTTTAAAACGACCTTCGATTAACTCCATTAAACCGCGATTAGTTTTGCTATAGGCTTTATGTTTACGCCGCCAGTGTAACCAACTTTTAAAGCGATAAACCAAACTACTCGCGTTATCTAAAAATTTAGTGATGAAATATAAAACGAGTAAAATTGCTATGAAGATGACAGTCGCAAGCCATAGAGGCATTTCAACAGACCAGTGTCTGTATGAAAAAAATGCCAGCCCTGGATCTTTTGCAATTTGCAAACCCAACCAAACCGATGCAATTAAAATGATTAACAGCCAAATAAAACGCCACATAAAAACCTCTTTTTAAGATACCGTCAATGCATCAACTGCCTGTAAGGAACGTGAAATTTTAGGTATAGCCGGATGAATATCAACGGCTTGCAATTGACTTAATTCTGCTAAAAATGCATTCACAACTGGAGTATCTGGCATAGCATATTCATTTATCCATGTGATAGTCTGCTGCAAGCTGGAACGATAAATATCAGAGTTACCTTGCATAAGTGCCGTCATAGCATGTAATAAAGTGATATGCCAATTTTGATATAGATAAGCTTGTTGATCGGGTGGAACTAATGGAATTTTATCGGATGAGTTATACCGCACAACAACAAGCTTACGCAGGCTTTCTAGACTTTGATTCAACCCTTTTCGCCACCATGGTAAATTTTCTGAAGGTATCGTTGTTTGTTTTTGCTCAGATACCATCATAGGTTTATTCATCAATGGTAATTGATCTATTTTGTTATTTAATGCAAGTAAATGCATATAAATACCTGTTGTATCGACTTCTTGAACACTTTGCAAATCCATGATATCAGCAGCCAATGCCTTGCGTAGTTCTACAAAGCCTGGATCTGTGACATTACGAATATTTTGATCTGCAAGTTTAAGTAAAATTAATGCCTGCGAAACACTCTGCCTGAATGCTAGATTAATATCCGCAAGTTTTACCAAATAACGCACTTCTTCCGCCAACCACATATCTTTATTAGGCAATGGATTTGCTGCCATGTTTTGTTTTACTTGATTAAAATCTTCCGTTAGGGTTTGTAATGTCTTTTGCTGTGCTTGAGTCATATTTTCCAAACCCGTTACAGCCGTTTGTATATGCTGCATTTTTTGTTCTTCTTGAACAGAAGATTCAAACATAGCATCTATAAATTTATAATAAACGACATACCCGATCATAGCGATCACTATTAAAAAAATTAAAGTTTTAAATAACATGCGCTTTGATGTTTTTTTTGGAGGTATGACCTGGTCGGTCGTTATGTTTTGATCTTCTTCATTTGACATAATTGGTCCTCACGCTTAACAAGTTCCGATACAATAGCATCATGACTCGCATTGTTTGCTAAATAAAGATGTTTAAATCCGAGTTTTTTGGCGAAACAAAGCATACGTTCGCTAATCACCATCAAAGGTACAGATTGCACAGCTAACAAACTTGTCAGGTTTTGTAATATTTCATTTGAAGTACAAATGATAATATCTATTTCATGCGCATCTATTAAATGTTTATAGGGCTGCACATCTATTTTTGATCTGACGCGACGATACGCTATCATATTATCAACGTGCGCGCCACGATGACGTAACACATCCGCCAGAACGTTACGGCCTGTTTCTCCTCGAATGATGGCACAATGTTTCCCTTGCACATGCTGAAGCAAGGGTGAATCTAACAAGCCTTCACTGCTCCAATCATGCATAGGATAGTCATGCACGGGTAAATGAACTTGCTTTAAAGCGCGAGCCGTACTTTGACCTACAGCCACTATTTGTATGTGTTGTGGAAATTCTGGCCATAAAGCACGAATAGTATCTATACTTTGATAAACCGCATGCCTGCTCACAAACAGCACAATATCATATTGATCCAAGCTGGCAATGTCTTGTTTAAATTTATCACGATTTTCGGGAGGAAGAATATCCATCACAGGAAAATAGATGGCTTTACCACCGAGCGACTGAATCTTATCACAAAGCTCTTCTCCCTGTGGCTTAGGCCTTGTGACTAATACTCTCAATCCATGCAATAACATGATTTATTTACCTAATGACGCTAAAATAGTCAGTGCACCTTGCGCAATTAAATCATCAGCAACCTTGTTACCTAATGAAACTGCATTTTCTAGTGTATCCGTATGCTCTGCACGCAATATAAGCGTACCTCGAGGGTTTGCGACTAAACCTCGCAAAAATATCTTGCCATCCACCCTATCAGCAAATGCTGCAACAGGCACGTGGCATCCACCCCCTAAACGCTGACATAAAGCACGTTCTGCAGTGACGCATAACTTGCTTTCGGTATGATTAAGGCTAGCAATAAGCTTTTGGGTTTCAATATCATGAGTTCTACACTCTATTCCTAAAACACCTTGGCCTGCTGCTGGCAGCGATTGCTCCAAGCTCAAATAGGATCGAATATATGTTTGCAAATTCAAACGTTTCAGACCCGCCGCTGCCAATATAATGGCCGCATAATCACCTAAACGTGCTAATCGTGTATTCACATTTCCACGCATATATGTCATTTCAATATCGGGACGCAGCGATGCTAACTGACTTTGACGACGTAAACTTGATGTTCCAAGTATGGCTTTTGGTGGCAAATCATCCAAGGTATCAAATTGTAAAGAAACAAAGGCGTCTCTAGGATCTTCGCGTTCACACATCACTGGCAGCGATAGTCCATCAGGCAATTCCATGGGGACATCTTTCATCGAATGTACTGCAATATCCGCTCTGCCGTCTAATAAGGCTTCTTCTAATTCTTTGACAAATAAGCCTTTACCGCCTATCTCAAGCAATGGAGTCTCTAGCATTTTATCAGCAGTTGTCGTCACTCCTAATAGGTTGACGACAAGATGGGGATGATGTTTTTCTAATTGCGCTTTTACGAACGAAGCTTGCCAAAGCGCAAGCGGGCTTTCTCGAGTTGCGATGATAAGTGAGGTTTTTTTCATAATAGTTAGTCTAAATGGTATATTATACTACCAATAACCTCATCCAACGCAAGCTCCCAATGCCGTGGAGTTATGTGGAAGCAATCCATGATTTTTTGACAATTTAGCACCGAATAAGCCGGTCGCTTCGCCAAAGTCGGGTACTCTGCCGTTGTGATAGCCAAAACATCTTTGCTTGTTAAAGTGATATATCTTTCCGCAATGGTGAGAATTTTCTTCGCAAATTCATACCACGAAACCTCATGTACATTAGCAAAATGATAAGTTCCCCAAGGAACATTCTCCGGTGTTATTTGGTTAATTTGCTTTATGATTTGCCAAATCACTTTTGCAACATCTTTTGCTGCTGTAGGGCAGCCATATTGATCGGACACAATACGTAATAGGGCTTGATCTCTGGCTAAGTGTAACAAAGTTTTAACAAAATTATTTCCAAAATAACCAAAAATCCAACTTGTACGCAAAATAATATGTTTCGATAATAGATGGCGCACGACTTGCTCACCATCCCATTTGCTTTTCCCATAAACGCTTAAAGGTGCAGCCATATCTGTTTCTTTATAAGGTTTGTCATGATTGCCATTGAAGATATAATCCGTAGAAATTTGAATGAGAGGAATAGAGGCTTTTTTGCATTCATCAGCCAGATACAATACACCGCTAGTATTAATCGCATACGCTAGCTCTGGTTCTTTTTCAGCATGATCAACTGCAGTATAGGCTGCCGCATTAATGACATAATCGGGATTGCATTCAGCAAAAACAGTTTTCACAGCATCGATAGAGGTAATATCTAAGGAACATTTATCATAACTACATAATTTTACAAAATCAGGCACACTACGCTTTATTTCATGACCTATTTGTCCGCTTGCACCCGTTAATAATACTTTAATCATGCAAAAGCTTTAACCTGATGATGTGCTAAATACCATGTTACTGTTTTCCTCAAGCCCTGTTTTATATCATGCAAAGGCTGCCAACCTAACTGCTGTTGCATTTTTTTTGCATCAATAGCATAGCGAAAATCATGTCCAGGCCTATCTTTCACAAAGCTGATCAAATCAAGATAAGCCGCGAGTGTTTGCCCTGTCTGTTCTGCCATCATCTCACAAATTATATGCGTTAAAGCTAAATTATTATATTCAGTATCTGCGCCGATATTATAATTTTCGCCTAACTCACCTCTATGGATAATTAAATCAATTCCTCGACAATGATCTTCTACGTATAACCAATCACGTATATTGCTGCCATCACTATAGATAGGAATAGACTTGAATGTTAGACAACTCGCAATAATAGTCGGGATGAGTTTTTCTTGATGTTGACTTGGACCATAATTATTGGAGCAATTTGACAAGGTCACGGGTAAGCCATAGGTATTATAATAGGCAGAAACCAAATGGTCCGACGCTGCTTTAGACGCAGAATACGGAGACTTAGGCGCATAAGGCGTTTGCTCCGTAAACGGAGGATCTGTTTTACTCAAGCTACCGTATACCTCATCCGTTGAAACATGATGAAACCGACAGTTTAGCTTATTTCTATGACTTTCTTGTAACCATACTTTACGTGCCGCTTCAAGCAAAACATAAGTACCCACCATATTAGTTCTTATAAAAGCATCTGGATTGGCAATCGATCTGTCAACATGGCTTTCAGCAGCAAAATGCACAATAGTATCTATATTATTGGTTCGCAAAATAGTTTCAATTTCTGCACTTGACCCAATATCAGTCTGAAAAAACAGATAGCGTTTATCATGCGTGAAACGAGCCACGTTATCCAAACTGCCAGCGTAAGTTATTTTATCAATATTCGTAATATGAATATCTGCATAATTATCCAACATATATTGAATATAATTACTGCCTATAAATCCCGCGCCACCGGTAACGACTATTCGCTTAGGTTGATAAATCATAAACATACATACCTGGGAAGTTGATCATGAGAAATATTCTGTAATGATGCATACTGCTGATCTTTTTTCGACACTACGGGTATTTCGTTAATAGGCCACTCAATATTAATAAACGCATCATTCCATGCAACACCATAATCATCATGTGGAACATAATAATCGGTACATTTATAATAAAAATCAGCCGACTCACTCAATACAAAAAATCCATGTGCAAAACCTTTTGGAATATAAACTTGACGCGCGTTTTCATCACTTAATTCGATACTTATCCATTTACCAAAAGTGGGTGAGCCCTGTCTTATATCTACGATGACATCAAATACTTTGCCTGCTGTCACTCCTACCAGTTTTCCTTGAGGATGATGAAGCTGATAATGCAAACCACGCAAGGTATTTTTCACTGAACGAGAATAATTGTCTTGCACAAAGGTTTCTTGAATTCCCATTTCTTGATAACGCTTGGCCTGAAAACCTTCAAAAAAATATCCTCGGGAATCTTTAAATACTGAAGGCTCTATAATAATGACATCGGGCAACACTTCATTATGCATAAGTTTCATGTTTTTTATACACTTCTTCATTTAATATTTTTAATAGATATTGTCCATAGGCACTTTTGCCTAATGCATGTGCAAGACATTCCAATTGTATTTCATCAATATAGTTACAACGAAATGCTATTTCCTCTGGACAAGCAATTTTCAAACCTTGGCGTTTTTCAATGGTTTCAATAAATTGACTGGCTTGCAACAAGGCATCATGCGTTCCACTGTCAAGCCAGGCTGAACCACGACCCAGATCCATGACAGTAAGTTGATTAATATCCAAATAATATTGATTAATGCAACTAATTTCCAGCTCGCCGCGCAATGAGGGCTTAACATCTTTCGCGATATCTACGACTTGATTATCATAAAAATAAAGTCCTGTCACAGCACAATTTGAAGGTGGATGCTTAGGTTTTTCTATAATGCGTATCGGTTTTTTATGTTTATCAAACTCGACGACGCCGTAAGCTTGTGGATTATCCACAGGATAAGTAAAGATAACCGCGCCATTATTAATTTCATTTGCTTTTTTTAACATATCGCTTAAATGATGCGCGTAATAAATATTATCGCCCAATACTAATGCACTTGTTGATTTGCCAATAAAAGATTCACCGATAATAAATGCCTGAGCCAAGCCCTCCGGCTTTTCTTGTACGGCATAAGTAAAATTAAGGCCCCATTGTCGGCCGTCTTGTAATAAACGTTTATATTGCTCCACATCAAACGGTGTCGTGATGATTAAAATATCGCGTATACCAGCCAGCATAAGACAACTGAGTGGATAATAAATGAGTGGTTTATCATATACGGGTAAAAGTTGCTTATTAATTCCCAAGGTTACTGGATAAAGCCTGGTCCCTGAACCACCTGCTAAAATAATTCCTTTTCTTTTTTGCATTATGCATTATTGTCCTTAATTATAAAGTTGCTATTATAGGGATTGAAAAATGATAAAACAACAAGGAAGCGTACTTTAAAAAAATGATCACACATAAAGTTATTATTATTATGAGCACCTATAATGGTGAACGTTTCATTAAGCAGCAACTCGAAAGCCTGCTTAATCAAACCTACCCAAGCGATATTATCATACGTGATGATGGCTCAAATGATAATACGGTAAGCATTTTACATGACTACGCCAGTCGTCATTCTTGCATACATTTGTATAAAGATAAGCGAGAACATAAAGGTGTTAGAGAAAGCTATTTTATCTTATTAAAAGAAGCTATGCATTATTCACCCGAATTCATTTGTTATGCGGATCAAGATGATATCTGGTTTCACGACAAAACAGAAAAGCTACTCCATAAACTATTAATCACTGAAACAAAACTACCTGCACTAGTTTTCTCTGATGTCGAGGTTGTTGATGAAACATTAACCCTGATTCATCCATCATTTTCAGAATTACAACAATTGGATAACTTTGCTGAAATAACATTAAAAAAATTATTATTTTATTGCCCAGCCCTGGGCTGTACTATGATGCTAAATAAGCCATTGTTTAAGCTTATCGATAGCATGCCTGATTATGGGAAATCCTTAAATCATGATAAATGGGCACTCATTCTGGCATCTATTACAGGAAAAATCGTTTATTTGCCTGAGCCCACGGTGAAATACAGACAGCACCCGGCAAATACGATAGGCGCTTTGCTAGGTATTAAACGTAAAATATGGACTTTTAAAAATGTTAAGTTTTTAAAAATGCGCTATCAAGCAGCACTCCATCAAGCTCAAGATATGAGTAAAATCCCATTTCTATCCGCCGAAGAAAAACGGCTATTAGCACAATTTACAAAACTTTTCACAGGGAAATATTTTTACCGTTTCAACTATTATCTTAATTTTATTTCTACGCCACCTAATTGGAAACGAAAATGCGGTCTTGCGTTAAGTTTGTTTTTTTCCTTTTCGATTCAGGAATGATCATGTTAAAAACAATTATTATCAAAATAATTTATTGCACACGCAGCATATTTCATATATCTCGATATCTTCTGGATGCAATTTATTCCAACTTTTTCCATAAAAAAAACTTGCCTGTTTCATGCTATCATTTCACCCATCCATTAAAGAAAAATCTCTGTATTTTTTCGCATTTTGATCCAAATAATATCATAGACTCTTATGTCGTATATTATCTACATAAGCTCTCTCAATGTGATTGTGACATTATTTTTGTAAGCACATGTGTTAATTTAAGCGACATAGAAAAAAATAAAATCAAGGATATTTGCAAAAAAATTATTATCAAAAAAAATCGCGGTCTTGATTTTGGAGCGTATAAACATGGACTCATCACTGAAGAAAATTTAGATAACTACGAAAAACTCATATTCACTAATGATAGCATTTATGGGCCATTTTTTAACTTAAATAATATTATTTCGTATGGCGAAAAACATCATCTTGATATGTGGGGCGCAACCGATTCTTATATGATAAAATATCATATACAAAGTTATTTTATTGTTTTTTCGAGATCCTTATTTCTACATCCTTTATTTAAAAAATTTTGGAACAGAGTTTATAATTTAGGCTTAAAAAACAATATCATTATTCGTTATGAAATAGGGATGTCACAATATTTTTTAAAACACGGATTTAAACTAAGTGCTTACTGCTCTTGTCCAATCCTGGAAAATCATATGAATCATGATCCTTCTCATCATTCATGGGATAAACTTATCCTGAATGATCAATACCCTTTTATTAAACGTATGCTCATACGTAATAATCCACATCAAGTTAAGATTCATCATTGGCGAGAACTTATTAATAAAGTAAGCCAATTTGACACCGACCTCATCACAAAACATTTGGAAAGAACTTCATCTATACCAGGTAAAAAACATGCCAAAAGTTAGTATTATCATGGCTTCTTACAATCATGAAAGATTTGTACAAGAGGCCATACAAAGCGTACTCGATCAAAGTTTTCAAGATTTTGAACTCCTTATTATAGATGATGCATCGACAGATAATACGGTCAATATCATAAAAACATTCCATGATACACGCATACATTTAACCGTTCTACAACAAAACCAAGGCCAATTTGTTGCAACCAATCTTGGACTAAAAAAAGCAAGAGGTGAATATATTGGAATACTTAATTCAGATGATGCATTTCATCCTGAGAAGCTCCGTAAACAAATTACTTTTCTGGAAAATAATCAACATATCGCGGCGACATTTAGCTTCACTGAAGTGATCAATGAAAAAAGTCGCCCTTTCAAAAATATAAGCGATACTTATTCCTTTATTTTTAATCAATCTAATCGCACCCGACATGAATGGCTGAATTATTTTTTCTTTAAAGGGAATTGTTTATGCCATGCTAGCATATTAATACGATCCAAGTGTCATCAAGAGCTAGGATATTATGATCCACGATTCGCTAATTGTGCAGACCTGCAATTTTGGATAAAACTCACTGCAAAATATCCTATTCACATTATCCAAGAAAAACTTACCAAATTTAGAATGATGAAAAAAGAAGGCAATATGAGTGGAAATTCCATCGTCAGCCTAAAACGTATGCGATGGGAAGACTATCAAGCAAAATTGCAATTTTTTTATGGCTTATTATCTGAAGAAGATTTTCTTATGACTTTTCCAAAAGCAAAAAAATACATTATTAAAGAACATACTCCTTTACTGACATCTTATCTTTTAGCGCGACTCGCATTAGACACCAAAAATTCCTTTTTTGAAGCAATGGGATTACGAATTATTTTTGAAATGATGCAAGATATCAACATACAAAAACAACTCAGTAATTATTATGATTTTCAATATAAAGATCTTATACAATGGACTGGAAAAGCAGATCCATTCCAAATGAATTTTTTACAAAAATCCAATATACTTAACTGGGCTAAAAAAGCGTTTAATAAGTTACGAAACATCCATAGGTTTATGCTTAATAAAATCACTCCTTGAGCTTATCATCATAATACGTCACAATAATCCTATGTTCACTCGTTATCCAAAGGATTGGAAAACATGACAGAAACCATAGAAAAACACGCTGATCTTATTTTCTCCGAGATGATGGTACATCCTGTTTTATTCACGCACGCAAATCCAAAAAAAATCGTTTTGTTGGGAAACAACATCCACCTCATCCTACATGAAGTCTTAAAACACACTCATTTATTAGAAGTACATCATATTGAATCTCAAATTGATCAATATACGAACAATAAATTGGTTTTTCATACAGAACTTAGCTCTTTAAAAGCCAATTCCATAGATATTATTATCAATGCAAGCGACCTTAATCTTAATATAACTAAACAGCTTTTTGACCTTCTACACAAAGATGGCATACTTATACAACAAAGCGTTTCGCCTTTTGCCATAAATCCATTAAAATCATTCACTCATGCCTTACATCAAACCGGTTTTAGTGATGTACAGTTACTCAGTTTTCCACAGCCTAATTATGAAACTGGCTGGCGATCTATCTTGATGGCATTAAAACATGGTATGTTTAGGCGTTTACGCGAAAAAATTATTTTTAATAAACCATTCAAGACAGCATATTACAATTTTGATGTGCATAAGGCAGCAACAGTGTTACCAGAATTTATGCGTGATAGTAACTTATTTTAAATATGAGGTTTTATGAAAGATAAAAACTTTTTAAATGATCTTGCCAATCGTTTATCGAAAGCATTGCCTGATAGCGTACAAAAAATGCAAAAAGATTTAGAAAAAAATTTCCATGTGATTCTACAAAGTGCGTTTAATAAAATGGACTTGGTCACACGTGATGAATTTGATGCACAAACTAAAGTCTTAGCACGTAGTCGAAAAAAACTTGAAGAGCTGGAAGCCAAAATAAAAATACTGGAAAAACATTTATTGCGTAAATAATTTTATGGATTTTAAAAGCGATTCTGCTTTTAAAAGCTGCGATTTTTTTAAAGCAGCAACGTCTAACGCAGGATTAGCAAATTGTCGTCTAGCCAAATGATCGGGGATAAAAATATTTAATGCAATACAACACCATTTAATTTGATATACGGGGTATAAAATTTTAGCGCGCGCAAGCAATTTATCGGCTTGATCGAATAGAGACAATGTTTCTAAGCTAAATGAATCAAAAAATATTTTTGATACAGGCACGGCTAATTGTGAAAAGAAATCAGCTATCAGTTTGGCTGGGTCATCCCAACCCGCATATTCAAAATCAATGAATTTAATACGGCTATCTGGCATTTTTAACGCGTTGTGAAACCCAAAATCAGAAGGAGAAATACAACGATTGCTATATTCAAGCAAATGTTCTGTATCAATATCATACAAAACAGATAAATCATTGACTTTATCTAAAATTAACTGCCACTGTTTACTCATTTTTTCAATAAAAGATTTTGCAGCGTTATCTTCCTCACATGCAGACTTGATTTTTTGCAACATAACTATTCGTTTTGCAACGAGATCAAGATGATCTCTGATACTAAAACATGCTTCAGAAGCATTGGATAAATGTATAGCATCATTTTTTTGTGGTAACTGGTTTAAGTTTTTAAAAAATTGACAAGCTTCCATAACTTCATATTCTGAAACATTGGTAATAGGTGAGCCATCAATAAATTCATAAAGCGCGATACCATCTTCATCACTTTTACTATAGGGTATAGGAACATAAACAGACGCCACTTTTTTAGCATAGGATAAAAAGGCATATTCAGTGGCTAGACGATCTCTATGGTCTGATTTTTGACGAAAATAACTTTTTACTGCAAAAATGCCATCCACTGTTTCAAGTTTATAAGTACGATTGTTCCCGCCATTGGAAATATTTCGAATAGATATAATAGTAGTTGAAAGACCAGCTCTTTCGAGCAACAGTCGCGTTTTTTCATCAAGTTCTTGGACCTTTATCATGTTAATAAATTCTCAAACATCGCCCATGAAGAGACTAATTTAATAGTAGGCAAGTTCAGATTGACATGATGTTGGTCAGGATCGAATAAAAATCGACGTATTTTTGTAGGAAATTGCAGTGTTAATAATATTTCAGGTAAATCATCTATAAAAACATCGCAATTTGATTTAGCAATGCGGGCAATTTTATCTTCTTTTGTGATTTCAAAATAAATATCTTCCTCTGCTATCAATGCCACTCCTTGATCACACAAATAATGTTCTATCCATTTTCGTGCGGCAGCATGAAGATCATAAGGTTTGCCAAGATAAGGATGCCTGGTTTTGTGACTAATAATACTTAAGGTATGGCCTGCATTTTTAAGCTTTTTAATCACTTCTAATGCATTAGGATAAGCCTGCGCTTCTTGCATACGGGCACCATAAACATAACCTTGCATTTTTGTCCATAGATCTTCTCTGTCAGTTGCTCTAAGATAATCTCGTACCGCAAGTTTATTGACTGATATACTATCATCGACTAAGGCTTGTTCTTTTGCTATTTTATGAAATAGTGCGTCATAACTTACTATCGTATTATCGAAATCAAAACCTATATGCATTTTTAAATCCTATTTAAGCGAACAACAATGTTCGCCGCTATATTTTCAGCAGTGAGACCGTATTTTTCACGCGCATAGTCCTGGCTGCCTATTTCATGCATAAATTCATCTGGGGTACCAAAATTTATTTGTGCCGCATGTATATTATTTCTTATATACCATTCAGAGACAGCACTACCCAAACCACCAATTAAACCATGCTCTTCTATCGTAACGATGCATTCAAATCGTTTTGCCGCTAAGCTAAGATACGCACCGTCAAGAGGCTTGATGCTGTGCATGCTTACCACTTCCGTTGAAATACCTTTTCCTTCTAATAAATCAGCTGCTTTTAATGCTTCAGGCATCATAGTTCCGGCAGTCAACAAAACAACATGATTGCCTTGGCGAACCGTAATAGACTTGCCGATTTCAAAATGAGGTAAAGTTGTATGTATAACAGGTTCACCTTTCTTACCAATACGAATATAAACAGGATTATTTTGTTGTAATGCAGCACGAAGAGCTAAGCGCATTTCTACTGCATCGCATGGTGCTAATACAGATAAACCTGGTAAGGTACGCAATATGGCTAAATCTTCCAGGGAGTGGTGAGTCGGGCCCAGTTCTGCATAAGATAATCCAGATCCTGTGCCAACAATGATAACGGGTGCTTGATGGTAGCAAACATCGACGCGTATTTGCTCAAAGCATCGTGTGGTAGTAAATGGTGTAATGGTATAAATGACAGGACGAAATCCCGAAAGCGCCATGCCTGCAGCAACCCCCATCATATTGGCTTCGGCAACACCACAATTATAAAATCTATCACTGTCAACTTTTTTGAAATCATCAAATAATTTATTACCGATATCACCCGACAATAATACAATGCGTTTATCATTTTTTGCGAGTTCTGTCACTTCATTTGCGAAGGCATTTCTCATGCTGTTTCAACCTCTACATCAAGTTCGCGTTTCGCATTCATCACTTCAGAAGCTGTTGGGATACGATAATGCCAATTATTATCGTTTTCCATAAATGAAACTCCTTTGCCTTTTATCGTATGCGCAATAATCGCCGTAGGTTTATCATTTTCCGGAAATTGATTAAGTGTTTCTACTAATGTTGAAATATCATGACCATCAACCTCATGAGTATTCCAGCCAAATGATTTCCATTTATCTTGCAAGGGATCAAGTGCCATGATTTCTTGACTTCTTCCAGTAGCCTGCCATTTATTAAAATCTATAATAATACAAAGATTTTTAACTTTTTGTGCAGCCGCAAACATTGCAGCCTCCCAAACAGAACCTTCATTACATTCCCCATCGCTTAATACCACGTAAACATAATAATTTTTTTTAGCTATTCTACCTGCCAATGCCATCCCCAAACCTAGAGGTAATCCATGACCAAGTGAACCGGTAGCTGCTTCAATCCCTGGCAAATACCCGGGTGCAGGCGGATGTTCTGCAAATATTCCACCATCTTCTCCATAATGCTCTAATATCTGCTCTGGATAATACCCACGCATAGCTAATACTTGAAATAATGCTGGAGCACCGTGACCTTTACTCAGAATAAAACGATCTCGATTCACATCTTCTGGATGATGAGGATCTATACGCAATATAGAAAAATATAATGTTGTTAAAATATCAACGCAAGATAAACAAGAGCCAAGATGTGGAATATTAGCCTTATGCGATGTTTCAATAATGCGGGCTCGTAAAATACGCGCCCGTTGTTCTAGATTTTTAATATTTGATTTCATTTTTTATCATCATATTTTATGAATATAATCGAAAGGTTGTAATTTAAGTGTCTCAACATGTTCTTTTACCCAGGCAATACATTCATTTAATCCCTGATCAAGAGAAATATCATCCTTCCAATCAAGTTCGCGTCGAATTTTTTTACTTTCAAGATGATAGGCAGCATCCTTACCCAATCTTTCACCCACATTCTCAACATGATCTTCAAAGGATACCTCTAATTTACTGCAAATTCGTTCAACTAAATCACGTATTGAAATAACTTCATTCGTAGAAATATGATAAGTATCACCATTTTTACCATTAAGCATAATACGCCACGTAGCATCTGACACATCTTTCATGTGAATAAATGATCGAGTGGATGTACCACCGCCATGTAATTGCAATTTTTTACCTAATAGAAGAAATAAAATAGTTCGTGGAATAATACGATAAAGTTGTTGTCCTGGACCATAAACATTCGCGGCTCTTGTCGTGACAACAGGAAATGCATAAGAAGTATGAAAAGTTCGTAAACTCATATCAGCAGCTGCACGTGAAACCGCATAAGGTGTACTTGGATTGAAAGGAAAATCTTCATTTACAAAACCCGAACAATTGCCATATACTTCAGGCGTTGAAACATGCACATAGCGTTTTAGAAAATCACACTGACGCAAAGCATCATGCAATTTTATCGTTGAAACGGCGTTTGTAACAAACCAATCGGCTGGATGTTTCCAGCTTTCTGCAACCATACTTTGGGCTGCAAAATTAACGACATACTCTGGTTTAATGTCATGAATTAATTCCACGATCTCATGTAAGTTATTATTTAAATCCAATTGTCGAAAATGGAAATGTTGATGATCTCGCCATTTATAAGGAAGAAGTGCATGGACTGGCTCAGCTGATCGACTCAAACCTGTTACATTTGCGTTTTGATTGAGGGCAAAGTCAATAAAACTGGCGCCTGAAAATGAATTACTACCGATCACCATCATATTAAGCATAGGATACCTCTTTGTTCTCTTGTTTTTGTGTTGATGGACGATTAGCATACAACCATTGCATCAACATATGACCCACAATTAACTGTAAGTCTTCTGCTATTTGCATATCATCAACCGAAAAATGGATAGCAACGTCAGCTAACTCTTTACATAATCCGCCCGTAAATCCAAGTATGGCATACGATTTAATATGCATTTGATGAGCTTGCTCAAGTACATTGACTATATTGGCAGAGTTACCGCTACCCGATAATACAATAAGCAAATCAGATGCTTGGCCATACACTGCCAATTGTTCAGAAAAAATTCGTTCATATCCAATATCGTTGCTTAAACATGTTAAAATCGCAGGATTAGATGATAGCGCATGGATACGAATTCCAACCCCGCTTCCTTTAGCCACGCCATACAAATAATCATTGGCTAAATGTATGGCATTACCTGCGCTGCCGCCATTGCCGCAAATAAATATTTGTCTTTTGTGAGTCCAGCATTTTTTCATATCTATTGCTAATTTTTCTACATTAGACCAATCCGCATGGGTAAGAATAGCTTGTAATCGTTTTGAATAATCTGTAAAAAATGAAGTTCCTATCTGATTCATACTTCTATTCCTTGCAGAACTTTTTGCTGCATCCATTTTAAATTGTAATAACAATCTTCATCTTTGAGTAAACCGCTGTGATACTTTTCAATCAATTCACGTATCGCGTGTTCAACAGATTTTTTTGGTTTAAACCCTGTCGCTAATAATTTATCTGAATTGACACGATAAGAACGCGGATCATTGGATTCTGTGACAGTGATTTTAGCAGGAATATAGCTTGCTACAATATTTGCTATATCAAGAATAGATATATTTTCAAAACCTGCATTATAAATGCCTGTCATTTCAGGATGGTCGATGAAATGCAAGTATACATCCGTAATATCATCAATATGAATATTAGGTCTTGTTTGCTTACCACCAAATACCGTAATCTTGCCTTTTACTAAGGCTTGCATGGTAAGCATATTCACAGATACATCAAGACGCATGCGTGGTGAATAACCGCAAACCGTAGCAGGCCTTACGATCTGTACTGTCATATCATGCTCATAACTTAAAAGGACGCGTTCGGCAATCATCTTTGTCTTGTTGTATTCAGAAATAGGATAAAGCGTCAGATCTTCCGTGACTTGTAATTCATCTTTAATGCCGTACACGCTGCCCGATGATGCGTAAATAAAATGTTTAATACCCATGCGCTTTGCCTTGTCGGCTAATTGCATGGTCGCAAGAGCGCTGACTTCCCATGTTAATTTAGGGTTTAAATCACCGCAAGGATCGTTAGCTATCGAGGAAAGATGAATAATACAGTCAACATTATCTAATGGAATGCTATCAACATAACGCACGTCACCTTTTACAACGACTAATTTTGGATGTGGTATATGATAATTTCCAAACCATTGTGTATCAAATGCGATAACTTCATAACCTCTGTTTAATAACTTAGGTATAAGCACATGCCCTTTATAACCACATCCACCTGTCACTAATATTTTCATATTATTTCCCTATTTATTTATATTTTCAAATTCTAATTCAGCTAATCTTAAACTTTGTGGTGTACCTATGTCTCTATGATAACCCGCATTATGCCAAGCTTGCATTCGACCTACATAATGCGGCAAAACTTCCGTACTCAAGTCAACGATATCTTTTCCTAGCGTGCTTATAAAGTCAATGACGCCAGGTTCAATGATATAAACTGCCCCATTAGCCAAATTACCACGCGCCAGAGTTGATTTTTCATAAAACTGTACAATGATATTATTTTCATCAAGCTCGACTATACCACAACTTTCGGGCGTATCTGTCTTGAATGTCATCATGGTTATTTCAATATTTGATCTTCTATATCGATGTGCATTAATAAACAGATCGACATCAAAACTCGTTAAATTATCGGCATGCGCCAACAAAAAACTTTCTTTTGATAACCATTGCTTATTATGTAGCACTGTTCCTGCTGTGCCTAATAAATAAGGCTCATGGATTAAGGTAATCCTATCTCGCCATGGAGAAGCTTCAATAAAATCCTCAACCAATGATGGCAAATAATGCGTATTTATTAAAACATCACTCACTTTATCTGGAAGCAATAAAGTTAACCAATAATCCAATAAAGGTCTTTGATGAATAGGTACTAAACATTTTGGCATATGGTCCGTGATAGGACGTAGTCGTGTGCCAAAACCTGCCGCTAATAGCAGCGCTTTCATGCGTGAAGTTCCTGTAATACATCACTCATTGAAAGCGGTAAATTGCCCATACGTCCAACGTGGCATGCGGCGGCAATCGATCCTAAATAGGCACTTTCCCAAATGTTTGCACCAGAAGCCAATGCTAATGATGCGCATATTAATAAACAATCACCGCCGCCCGAGACATCTTTGGGTACTTTATTAAAAGCAGGTAATTGATCTGTTGCAACTTCATTTCTAGCGCTATTGGGAGAATGTACAAGCAAACCCTCTGCCCCAAGCGTTATAAACACATGTTCAGCGTCTGTTTTTTGGCGTAATGTATCTGCTAAAATCATAAGACCCGACGTTTGATCACGCAAGGCAATTCTAGCTTCATGTTCAGTGGGTGTAATGAGTAACATCCCTTTATAACGTGATATATCGCCAATTTGTGATGACGATTGACTATCAGCTACCATAGGAACGCCATGCTTATGACAAAGATTAACGATGGCTTCCACTAAAGATTGCGGTAAACAACCATAATTGAAATCAGAAAAAATAAGCATATTTGTTTTTTTTATAATTTTAGACAATTGCGCTAGTATTTTGTCAGCTAGCTCAAGGCCAATAGTATGGTGCCTAAGGTGTGAAACACGTAATAATGTTTTACCGTCTGCACGAAAACGTTGTTTTAAGGTTGTTGGCCTGCTCTTATCTTTTATTAAATAAGCATCTACGCCATATTTTTTTAAGGTTTGATTTGTGAATTGTGCAGTTTCATCACTTCCCACCACACTTAAATATTTAACGTTTGCTCCCAGGGCTTTTGCATGCGCAGAAACTATCCCAGCACCCCCCACAAAAATATCTTTTTGAATAGGAGTGACAACAATAGTAGGATCTTCCCTGGAAAGACCAAGAGCATCACATGTAATATATTCATCTACAATTAAATCACCGATGATAACAACAGATAATTCTTGAAAGTGTTGTGTAACTTCTATGAGTCTTTTTTTATCTATGGAATGTCGCTCAGCATATTCTAGCGGTTTTACAATCGTGTTAAATATAACATCCTGAAGTTCATGACGCATTAAATCAATAGAAGAAAATTGTATTTCTCCTGAAGAAAACAATAATGTTCCGCCATACGCTTCCACGATAGCTTGCTCGGGATTATAACGTTGCTGATATTCGCTTCCTTTAACTACGATACTAGGTTGTAATTCCGCTATGATCTGTTCTGGTGTGATATCAGATGATAATGGTAAAGCTAAATCAACACATCCTATAGCTTGCACACCTTCTAAACGTAAATGTTGTGGAATTAAGGCGCCAGATGCAGCGTCGCTATGAATAGCGACAAGCAAAAAATCGGCGCATTCTGCCGCAAAATTCAATAAACGCACGTGACCCGTATGAACAATATTAAAATTGCCAGAAATAAAAGCAATTCGCTTGCCTTCAGGTACTATTTTTTTAATTTTTTTTGCGATGGTATCGGGACCATCAGAAAACTCAGCAATACTTTGAGTCATGTTATTTAAGGTATGTGCATTTTCCATGAAACCTTATCCTTACATCCATATTTATTTTTTCATACGGCCAATAAGCCATTCAGCAAAACAAAACGCGCTCGTAAACGCGGGTGAAATAGCATTTAACACATGCATAGATGTAGCATTTTGCTCGATAATATAATCCATTTCCAATTTTTTTTTAACCGTATTCACTAATTGTGGTCTGATACCCACTTTATTTGATGTTTGTAAGTCTGACGCCTCAACAGTATGAATTAATTGTTTTGCAGCACGCATAAAATAAGGCTTAGCATATTTTTTTATTTCTGAATGTATGAGTGCTCTAAAGTTTTGTTGATTGGCCCAATAAAGAAGCGCGATATATTTTGTTATGCTAAATACTTCTGTACTCATGCCTTTGATCATACCGTAATTTTCACGTCCAAATGCAGGTATAGCGGTAGGGCCTACATAAACACTACCATCAATGGATCGAGTAAAATGAACTCCAAGAAAAGGTAAATTCAAATTAGGGGCAGGATAAATATGGCTTTTGACCAAATACTTTCTTTCATTTTTTAATTTATAATAAATTCCTTTAAATGGCAGAAGTATATAATCTTTTGCTAAGTTTACCATTTTTGCAATCTTATCCGTTCCAGCACCTGCACAATTATACAAATAACCATAATTAAAATGATTACGTGAGGTAGTCATACGCTTACTTTGTTCATTAATAGCTACTACCTCATGCTCCAGATAAAGCTCTACACCTCGAGATAGATTAATATGTAATAAGACATCAAGCACTTTTTTGCTATCAATACTTGCTGTATCGGGTGTATAAATACCTTGTTGAAAAACGGAAGCATAAGGCTCAATGCGTTTAATGTCATCTTCATTTAATCGTTCAGCTCTAATCTTATTATCAGCCGCATTTTTTAGCAGGCGTTCCAATGAAGGAAGATCATTTTCACAGGTTGCAATGATAACTTTTCCAGTAGTGATACATGAAATGTTATGCTCTCCAGCAAAACATCGCATGCGTTTTGCACCCTCTGAACAAACCGCTGCTTTCAAACTGTCTTGTGGATAATAAATACCTGAATGCAATACACCGCTATTACGGCCGCTTGCATGTAAACCAATGGTTTTTTCTTTCTCAAGTAAGGCTATTTTTGCACGTGGAAATTGCTCTGTCAGTTCCTTCGCAACAGATAATCCTATAATCCCTGCACCAATTACGACAAAATCGTAAATCTTAGTATTTAGCAATGTCATCTCATTCTTGACAAAAAGCGTTCCTAGATTCTATCGAATGATTAGAAAAAAGCAAATGCTTATGTTTGCGTAAGAATGCTATACCAATCCTGGATACTGCGCCATAAGAAAAATGTCCGGGCTTGAATAACGACATATACGCTTCATGTAATTGTTTATCTTCTTCATTTTCTATAAACAACCCATCAAGTCTATCTAATATTTCTTGTGCCAGGTTTAAAATTTCGTCAGCAGTGTTTTCGATACAAGTCATGTTTGTTTCTTTATATTGATGGGTGAAAAAAAATCCGCCCACATCAGAAGAAAATAATTCTTTAAAATTCAAGATTCTCTGTTTCCCTTCATCAAAAACTAATTTCGGTATACTTATATCATTCGCAGAAATACCCAAGGTTTCGACAGGAATCATATTGGCATGTGCGACGGGAACACCAAAGACCATACTTAAGAATGCTAACCCTGAAGTACAACCC
The DNA here is from genome assembly GCA_013288655.1 of Gammaproteobacteria bacterium. GTDB lineage: Bacteria > Pseudomonadota > Gammaproteobacteria > DSM-16500 > DSM-16500 > JABDBK01. Next base: position 21,459 of record JABDBK010000014.1, read on the forward strand.
AGAAAAAATCTTGCTTTTGCACAAAGAATTACATCTAAACGATCTGATTTTAAAGGATGATGCGCATAATCTATGACACCTTGCATCTTAGGAAGTACGCTCATGCTTGCATCACCCATTCTAACGACTATGCCTCCACGTCGCACGATTTCCTCAATCGCAAGATAAGTATTAGCAATGGATGCATTTCTATGCAATTGAATCAATTCATTATCAGGAAGAAATCCACCTTCTCTAACATGCAGACAAACAAACCATTGGCCGGGTAAAATTCCCAGGGGGTTTAGTTGTTGTTTGCCCCATGATTCATCTTCATCTGTCAGAGATAACAAAGGAGGTGTAGTACCCCATAATTGATTGATGCGATAAATATCTTGCGTTCCAAAAAATGCACTTACATACCGGGAAACATCATATCGCATAAAATATTTCCGTGTTAATGCACCCAAAAACACGCATGCAACAGGATTTGTAATAAAAGTGAAATGTTCGTTCCAGTAACTTAGCAGATGAGGATTAGATAGAGTGGATTTAGGTGCAAGAATAAAATAAAATCGCTTATTTTTTGGCAATAACCCTAAACGTTTTTCTTTGATAAATGAATCGCATTCCAGGGTAAGGTGTCCAATGTGCTCGATACGAATGAGCAGGCGCCGAAATCCCAGGTAATGCATGGGAATAGCAAGCGGCAACAATATTAGCCAGGATAATAGATTAAAATATTTAACAATGACAAGTTTTTTTATCGCCCAAATCATACCGTATTTTTTCTTTTGGTCAGCGACAACAGACATGTAGACCATTCGTGCTATATTTTTATGCTTTGTAACTATTGTTGAATCAACAGACATGCACAATCCCTTGTTAATTATTACATTGGATAAATTTTTTATTGACATCAGGTTTATATTAACTTTAATATCATTTTCATTTTAATTTGACAAGGAAGATCATGGCTATTGCTACGAAGACTTCTTATGATTAAGACAGCAGTGATAGGTGCAAGTGGTTATATTGGTTCGTATTTATTTAGAGCGTATCGCGAAGTATTTCCAGATTGCGTAGGAACAAGTTTCTCAAATAATGCAAATGATTTGACTTTTTTTGATTTGCGTACTCCCGATTTAGATGGCCTAAAATTAAACGAAAGCGGACATGAGGCAGCCATCATTGCTTCAGCCATGCCTAATGTAAATTGGTGCGAATCGCACCCCAAAGAGTCTTACGAATTAAATGTGCAAGGCACATTACAGTTAGTAAAACAATTAGAACGAAAATCACTCACTACTATATTCCTCTCTTCAGATTATGTTTTTAATGGCGACAAAGGAAGCTATTCAGATACTGCCGAAACCCATCCCATTACAGAATATGGCAGACAAAAAGCAGAAGTAGAACGCGAGATTCCCAACCTTACTAATAATTATATGATACTTCGCTTGAGCAAAATTTATGGCTTAGAATGGAAAGATGGTACGTTGATTGATTCGCTTGCGGCAGATTTTCGGCAAAACAAAAAAATAATGGCTGCAACCGATCAATTTTTCAATCCAACCTTTGTTAATGATGTGGTTTCCCTGGTTATTTTTGCCCAACATCATAAAGCTAGAGGATTATTTAATCTTTGCAATAACAATAAGAGTTCCAGATATGACATTGCCAATAAACTTGCGGTATCTTTAAATGTCCATTCATCATTATTGCAAGCAGCACCTCTTCATTCGATTACCGGTATGGAAAAAAGGCCTCTTAATACTAGCCTTGAATGTTCTACCTTATTTAAACAATTACAACTTTCACTATTATCTATAGAAGATGCTATTCAACATGTTTCTACTAATTGGAGCGGTGTGTAATGAGATTAACTTAAAACATATTCAATATTTGTTGAAATGATACTAAAAAATACAGCAGCTCTATAGAACTAAGGAGAATCAGGTGAGAACACTAGCTGATGTTAAAAAAAATGAATCGGTATTATTTATAACCTCCCAGCTCAGGCAAAGAGAGATCAAGATGGCCCATGCATTAAAATTTCTTGGTTGGAGTGTAGGATTAATTTACTACAAATCAACGCCTATTAATCCTGAGGGTAATTTTGATTTCATTAAGGAAGTACATTCTGCTGATCAAGCGCATAAAATTGCACAAATAATGTCCCCAAATCTCATTCATGTATTTTCGGGAGCTATTGATGACTATATTTTATTTTTCACCGAAAAAAAAATTGCCCCTGTCGTCATTGATTTGAATGATGTATTTACACCCTCATTAATGAATTATTGTCCGGAACGATTTTCTCTTACAAAGAAAGCTTTGGCTTTTGCTGATGGCTTTTGTGCACGTGATTTACAGGTTAAACGTGCTGTGAAAATTGATCATTGCACACTTCCACCCAAAGTAATACTTTTCCCCGAATACTGCTGGAACAAAAATCATTCCTTACCTAATAAAAAAAATAATGATGAAATCCATATTGTTTCAGTTGGAACAATCAGTCTTGAAACTTATGGAATGTTGGATTGTTGTTACCTCGAACTCGTTCAGCTTATCACAAATCAAGATATACATTTTCATATTTATCCCCCATGGCAGTATGCAAAAAGCCATAACATGGCTACGAATACACATTTTGAACGCGACTATGCCCAATTCATTGAGCTTAGCAAGGTAAATCCTTATTTACATCTACATGATAGTTTATCGCCAGAAAAACTTGCGGAGGTGTTACCACAATATGATTTTGGGATTATATCAGGAGGATGTAAAGAGTTTGGACAAAGATACACTCACTATAAACCCGCCTATGTAGCATCTTGTTATTCCGGACGAATCTCAGACTATCTTGACGCGAGCCTGCCTATCTTAATCAATGATGAAGTTGTTTTTAATTATAAATTATTGAAACATTATGGTATTAGTGTTGATTTAAAAGGTATTATTAAACCAGGATTTAAAGTAAAACTACAAGCCATTAGAAACGATGCTAATGTTCAAAAAAATGTCGCCAATGCAGCATCTAAATTATCGATAACGAAAAACGCTTCCCGATTAGCAAGATACTATTTAAATATAATTCAATCAGAAAAGAAGAAGCCGAAACAAAGAAAAACTTTTTTCTCTATATTAAAATCATTACTATATCCAATACCTAACAAGGATATGGTGGTATGACTACAGACAATTTAGCAATTCGTATACATGATATTTCAAAAAGCTATCGTCTATGGTATTCATCTAAAGATAAATTAACTTTTTCATTAATACAATCGTTTCTTACTATTTTGCCATTTAAGTGGCTTCTAAATAACAAACAATCTTCGAATAAATATCGTGATTTTCATGCATTAACTAATATTTCATTTGAAGTTAAAAAAAACGAAAGCTGGGGATTTATAGGGGTCAATGGAAGTGGAAAATCCACTTTACTTAAAATTATTTCAGGCAATTTACAACCCTCAAGTGGATATGTAGAAATTGATGGCAAAGTCGTTATTCTTGAGTATGGAGATGGTTTTAATGGAGAATTCACCGGTAGGGAAAATATCCATATTAAAGCCGCTCTTTTAGGTCTATCAAGAAAAAAAACAAAAGAACGCTACCAATCCATTGTTGATTTTGCTGAATTAGGAGATTTTATTGATCAACCTGTCAAAACATATTCAAGCGGGATGATGTCACGATTAGGTTTTGCTATTATAGCGCATATTGATGCTGATATTATTATCACTGATGAAGCACTCTCTGTCGGTGATGTTTTTTTTGTTCAGAAATGTATGAAATTTATTCGTAATTTTCTTAAAAAAGGGACTTTTTTATTCGTTTCTCACTCTATAACTGACGTAGTTTCATTGTGTCAACATGCATTATGGCTTAATCATGGTATGATTACTGCTATGGGTCCTGCAGCAAAAGTTGCAAAAGCCTATTTAGATAGCGCATCTGATCATCCCATCGAAGATTTAACCTTAACAGACAATGAAAATGAACTATCAAATAATAATGAAGAAAATAATTTGATTACAGTGCTTGGCAAGCCCATAACTGACAATTATTTTTTACCACTTGCGCCTAAAGATTTAGACATAAAACATATAGATGTGTTAAACCAGAATGATATCCAACAACCTATGTTTGAATTTAACAATAGAAGCCATACTGATAGCGCAAAAATCCTGCAAATCGCTATCTATAATGAAGATAAGAAACCCTTAACTCAAATGATCGGTGGTGAATTAGTCTCATTGCATATTCAAGCTATGGCAAACAGTAAATTAGAATCTCCTATTGCTGTCTTTCAAGTATTAGATAGGCTTGGTCAAGTTTTATTTGCGAATGATTCTTATCTCATCACAAAACAACAGCCTTATACGGTCGAAAGCGGCGCCACTTTTACCATAAAATTTACTTATGTCATGCCTCTTTTACCTCCAGGCAGTTATGTTGCTCAAGCTATGATTGCTGTTATTGATGAAAAGGGAACTGCTATAACATTAGATAGAGTGACGAATGCTTTAGCCTTTCATTCGGTTACGACGGGGGCAAGACATGGTCTAGTCGGCATTCCTATGCTCAATATTAAGTTGAGATGTCAAACAGTTGCGTCTTGCTTAAACATATAGGATTGTTAAATGAAAACACATTCTGATATAGCAAAAAACGATGTGACACTCATCATTCCAACATACAATAGACCCAAACTTCTTTCTCGTTTGTTAAACTATTATGCGGCAAAAAAAAGCAACCTCTCATTTATTATTCTTGACTCAAGCAATCAAGAATTAAGAGAATCCAATAGTCAAGCTTGTTCTGTATTAGGCAATCAAGCTCAATACATTACTTTTCCTTCAACTATGCCGGTGGCTGCGAAATTATTAGAAGGACTTAACATTACAAAAACTCGATTTTGTGCTTTTTGTGCGGATGATGATCTTGTTTTTTTAGAAGGATTAAAAGCAGCAACATCATTTTTAAAAAACAATGATGATTACGTTTGTGCTGATGGAATTTATCTTAATTTTGGTGAAGTGGGTCATGATATTCAACTTCATGTGGAATACGCGAGCCATGGAATTACAGCAAATGATCCTGGGGCCCGTGTTTTTAATTTATATCAAAAATATGAATCGCTATTTTACGGAGTATACAGAATAGAACATGCTTTAGCGATTTTTAACAGCGTAAGCAAAAATGCAAGCTTACACTATCAGGAACTTTTTCAAGCTACATCAGCCTTACTTTTAGGAAAAAGCCATCGCTTGGTAGAGTTCTACGCGGCGCGACAAAGCTGCGCTCCTGCAGACACTACGCGCGATAAATGGCAAACATACTACTGGTTTGCCGATAATACAAAAGAGTTTATAGAGCATTATCTTATTTATCGAAATGAGCTTTGGGAGTTTTATCAGAAACATTGCTCTATAACATCACATTCTCAAACTTCTTTTTTTCATATCATGGATCTTGCACATGCTATGTACTTTGGATTAGGCTGTCCACCCGAATATTTTCATACCATGCTTCAGTCTAAATGGCCTGCTGATTTATTTAAAAAACCTAATATTCATCGTGACAATATATATAATCAACTAAAAAGTCCGCGACAATTAGCTTTTGAAAATCGCATTGAAAAATGGATAACTTGGCTGCACAATAAAAAATCGGCATTATACTCAAATCGATATATAAAAAGTCTAAATAGCGAGATAAAAAAAACAACAAATATAAGTTGGAATTGCGTGTTAAACCCTGAGCTACGTTGGTTAGCAAAGGTAGATATATTTAGAAAAAGCTATCATGAACTTTGTCAATATATAAGCTTATCATCATAAGGAGTCATTGTGAAAGCGGTCATACTAGCAGGCGGGTTAGGAACAAGGATTAGTGAAGAAACAGCACTTAAACCCAAACCCATGATTGAAATTGGCGGAAAACCCATCATATGGCACATCATGAAAATTTATTCTGCTTATGGTATAAATGATTTTATTATTTGTTGCGGTTATCGTGGTTATTACATTAAAGAATATTTTTCTAATTATTTTTTACATATGTCTGATGTCACATTTGATATACAAAAAAATAACATGGAAGTACACCAACGCCACGCTGAACCATGGCGCGTAACGCTCATTGACACAGGCGAACATACCTTAACAGGCGGAAGATTAAAAAGGGTTGCATCTTACGTAGCTGATGAAGAATTATTTTTTTTCACTTATGGGGATGGTATTGGAAATATTCATATCGAACAACAAATAAACTTTCATCGTTCACATGGTAAATTAGCCACTATTACAACGATTCAGCCTCCCGGACGTTATGGTGCGCTAGATTTAGGGACTCATGATATGGTTGATGGTTTTATTGAAAAACCCAAAGGTGATGGCGGCTGGGTCAATGGCGGCTTTTTTATTTTGTCCCCCAAAGTTATTGATTATATTGAAGGTGACCATAGCATATGGGAGGCTGAACCATTAACTTCACTAGCTGCCAAAAAACAACTTATGGCTTTTAGACACCATGGTTTCTGGCATGCCATGGATACGCTTCGCGATAAAAATTATTTAGAAGACCTCTGGAATCACGGTAAAGCACCTTGGGATATGTCAAACATAGCTCAAAAAAAAATAAAGGCTGTACCTGCATGATTGAAAATAGCTTTTGGATAAACAAACAGGTCTTAGTAACAGGTCATACTGGTTTTAAAGGAAGCTGGTTATCATTATGGTTAAATAACCTAGGCGCAAAAGTTCATGGTTTAGCATTAGATCCGCCCACTCAACCTAATTTATTCACCATTGCAAATATAAAATCATTACTAGCGTCCGATACTCGATTGGATATTCAAAAGTCTACTGATGTTAAAAAATTACTATGCACTATCAAACCAGAAATCGTTTTTCATCTTGCGGCCCTACCTCTGGTACAATATGCTTATGATTTTCCGTTAGACACTTATGCAGTTAATGTCATGGGAACAGTCAATATTCTTGAGGCGATACGCATATGTGATTCGGTTCGTGCTGCCGTTATCATAACAACAGATAAATGTTACGAGAATGATGAAAGAAATTTATCTTACTCAGAGAAAGATCGACTAGGAGGGAAAGATCCTTATAGCAGCAGTAAAGCGTGTGCCGAACTTGTAACATCTGCTTACAGAGCCAGTTATTTCTCTAATAAATCTAACATTCACATGGCATCAGCACGAGCAGGGAATGTCATAGGCGGTGGTGATTGGGCTACAGATCGTCTTATTCCTGATTGTATCAGAGCTTATACTGATCAAAGACCTATGACCTTGCGATTTCCTAACGCGGTGCGCCCATGGCAACATGTATTAGAATCTATTCATGGATATATTTTATTAGCAGAACATTTATTAAGTAAAAAAGGTTCCGATTTTGCAGAGGCATGGAATTTTGGACCAGAAATGGAAGACATGAAACCTGTAGGTTACGTTGCAAAGATGATTTGTGATCAGCTTAATATTCCATTGAATATGCCTGTGCAAGAACAAAAAAGACATGAAGCTTCACTACTTCGTTTAGACTCAAGCAAAGCACAAGAACGTCTAAACTGGCATGCTACATGGAACTTAGAAAAAGCGATTGAAGAAACTATTCAATGGTATCGTTATTGGATTAACGGATGTGATATGGTCGAATATAGTCGATTACAATTGGAAAGTTATCTGCTAACACAAAAAGAAATGGTTTATTAGCTATGGATAAGTCATTAATCTTACTTGACTTGTCGTTACCTGGATTGAAGCTTATCAAACGAAATCCTATATCAGATAGCCGCGGTTATCTATCAAGACTTTATTGTAAAGATACTTTAGACATCGCGGGTCTAACAGATACTATTGCACAAATAAATATAACACTCACTAAAACTGCAGGAACGGTGAGAGGCATGCATTTTCAGCACCCACCTTTTGCTGAAACTAAAATAATGACTTGTTTGCGTGGGAAAATTTTTGATGTTGCTGTCGATTTACGAAAATCTTCATCGACCTTTCTACAATGGCATGCGGAAATTCTATCTCCAGAACTTAATAATAGTATCATTATACCAAAAGGCTTTGCACACGGATTTCAATCATTAAATGACAATAGTGAGCTTTTATACTTACATACCGCACCCTATCATCCAGCATCGGAGGGAGGTCTATCTCCACTCGATCCAATCTTAAGCATACATTGGCCGCTAGCCATCACATCCATGTCTGATCGTGACAAAGGTCATGCTTTACTTACTGATCAATTCAAAGGATTACTGCATGCCATGTAGATATTGTTCAGAAAAATTAGAAATTTCACTCGCTAATCTAGGAAATGCGCCGCCATCAAATGCTTATCTAACGGCACAAAACGTGAATGCTCCTGAAAAATGGTATCCCTTAAAAGTTAAGATCTGTTCTCATTGCTGGTTGGCACAGACTGAAGATGATGCGGATTTTGAAGAACTATTTTCTCCTGAATATGCTTATTTCAGCTCATATTCATCAAGCTGGCTTGAACATAGCAAGACTTATGCATCTCAAATGATAGATCGATTCAACCTTAATAAAGACAGCATGGTGGGTGAAATAGCAGCTAATGATGGATACCTCTTACAATATTTCCAGGAAAAAGGAATAGCTTGTTTCGGGGTTGAGCCGACAAAAAGTACAGCTACAGCCGCTCGCGCTAAAAACTTAACAATTTTTGAAAAATTCTTTGGTTATGCATTAGCAAAAGAATTAGCTATGAACCATTATAGTGCAGACTTGCTCATTGCAAACAATGTACTGGCACATGTGCCCAATATAAACGATTTTGTTTCAGGTTTTGGATTATTACTAAAACCCAATGGTGTGGCAACGTTTGAATTTCCACATTTATATAGACTTATTTCAGAATTCCAATTTGATACTATTTATCATGAACATTTTTCTTATTTATCTTTTTCTACTGTAAAACGTATTTTTAAGAGCAACGGTCTTGATATTTTTGATGTTGAAGAATTAAAAACTCATGGTGGGAGTTTGCGCATCTTTGCGCAACGTGATGATCTTGGCAAACAACCCATGAGTGATAAAATAACTAAGATGTTAGCATTTGAGTCTGATGCCGGCATGTCTGATTTGGCTTTTTATACAAAATTTACCGAAAATATGATTAACATTAAGCGGCAATTTTTAAAATTTTTATTAAAGGCACAAGAATGTAACGAAAAAGTCATTGGATATGGCGCTGCAGCCAAAGGTAATACCTTACTCAATTTTGCCGGCGTTCGTACTGATTTATTATCTTATGTTATTGATCGCAATCCTTCAAAACAAGGAAAATACTTACCAGGCAGCCATATACCTATATTTCCTGAAGAACAATTATTAAAAGATAAACCTATGTGGATAGTTATTTTTCCATGGAATTTACGTCATGAGATTTCAGAGCAGTTGAGTTATGCACGCGAGTGGGGAGCGAAATTTGTCACCGTCATTCCTTCACTCGCCATTTTTTAATGGAACACACAATGAAAAGAGTTCTCATCACAGGTGGTTCTGGGTTCCTTGGGAGAAGTACGCTTCTTCCCTTACTCAAACGTGATTATGAAATACATATCGTGACGACGCGTAAGTTTCATCATCCAGAAAAAAATATCATTATCCATCATGCCAATCTACTTGAGTCTACTAGCCACATACCCTTAATTGAAAAAATACGTCCAACTCACCTTTTACATGCGGCATGGTATGCCGAAAATGGAAAATTTTGGGATGCTATAGAAAATGTTTATTGGTTAGCATCAACCATTTCGCTTATCGATGCATTCTACGCCAAGGGTGGAGAACGATTATTAGGAATAGGCACTTGTGCAGAATATGATTGGAGTGATGGTTTATGTATAGAAGGCAAAACCCAAGAAATTCCTTCAAGTCTTTATGGAAAAGTCAAAAAATCCACTTATGAGTGTTTACATGCTCTCAATGAATCGTATAAAAAAAGTTTTGCATGGGCTAGAATCTTTTTTCCTTATGGTGCTTATGAAGCAGAAAAACGTTTAGTACCGTATGTTATTACAAATCTTTTACGAGGGCAGGAAGCCGCATGTACTCACGGCAATCAAATACGTGATTTTATACATGTCGATGATATAGGTGAAGGACTCGCAGAGATGTTAGACTCAAAAGTGGATGGCCCGATTAATATGGGTTCTGGAAAAGCTGTTACTATTAGAGAAATAGTTAATTGTGTTGCTTTGGCTTTAAAAAAAGAACATTTAATTAAGTTTGGTAGTATTTCTGAACCCTTATATTCGCCAAAAAAAATTGTTGCTGATGTGACCAGATTACATAGTGAAGTAGGATGGTCAGCAAAGTTATCTTTAGATGAGGGCATTGCTCGTACTATAAGATGGTGGCAAGAAATTGATCTAAAAAATGAGAAAGTTATATGATGAAAATAGAAATAGATATGCCGAGCGCAACCATGCGCGTGCTTGAGAATGGTGAACAAAGCGAACTATCTTTGTATTCGCGAGAAGCGTTTGAGAAAATTTCACATGTGTGGCTGAAAGTAGGCTGGAATGAAAAATATCCCTATACATTTTCATGGTTAGGGCGTCCAATCATACAATTACCTGAAGATGTCATACGCATTCAAGAGGTTATTTATCGTATAAAACCTGATATTATTATTGAAACGGGTGTTGCGCATGGAGGATCTTTAATTCTATATGCCAGTTTATGCAAAGCCATTGGAAAAGGAAAGGTAGTAGGAATTGATATTGAGATTCGAAAACATAACCGTGAAGCTATTGAAAAACATGAATTAAGCTCTTATATTACTTTGATTGAAGGAGACTCAATATCTCCATCTATCGTGGGAGAAGTCTCAAAACACGTGAACCCAAACGATACAGTGTTAGTTATTCTGGATTCTAATCACACAAAAAGTCATGTTGCAGACGAACTTAAAGCCTATTCTCACTTTGTCACTTCAGGATCCTATATAGTGGCAACGGATGGCAGCATGCAATTTCTTGATGATGTCCCTCGCGGAGCTCCACATTGGCGTACTGACAATCCAACTGCAGCTGCACTTGAGTTTGTGGAGAACCATCCTGAATTTATGTTAGAACAGCCTTTATGGCCATTTAACGAAAGTTCATTAAACAAGAATATAACTCATTGGCCAAATGCATGGTTGAAAAGAACTTAAGGTTACGTTATTTTCCATATGAACTGAGAATACACGATGAAATATTATAAATTTTATAAAGAAAACTACATGAAAGTCTGGAATCACCTTGTTGATACTAGCGTGCCATATATAAGAAGCATACTAGCATCCATTAGCATCATTATTTCACCTTTAAAAATCAAACGAAAACTAAGTGAGCTTGAAACTTCACTTGAAAACGTTTCACTTCAAAACGGAATTTTAAAAGAGTATACTGAAGAAATAAATCGAAATAAAAGTGAGATCGAAACTTCACTTGAAAATGTCTTACTTCAAAACAGAATTTTAAAAGAGTATACTGAAGAAATGAATCAAAATAAAAGTGAGCTCGAAACCTCACTTGAAAATATCTCACTTCAAAACAGAATTTTAAAAGAGCATGCTGAAGAAATGAATCGAAATAAAAGTGAGCTCGAAACCTCACTTGAAAATATCTCACTTCAAAACAGAATTTTAAAAGAGTATGCTGAGGAAATGAATCGAAATCAAATTGAATTTGATAACCTTTCTTTAAATTTGCCTAATTCATTGCAAAATATAAACATTTCATCAGTGCCACTTGATGAAACTTCTGGCATATTAAATTGGCCAGAACTTTTGACTGATAAGTTGCATACAAATACCTTTAGTGAGCTCATTCGCATTTTCAAGTTATTTGGTGAAGAAGATAAAGTTGTAAATAAACTTTCTAGTTGTTGGAGTTTATTGTCCCAAAAAAATTTGGATCAGCTTTTAGAACATGGATATAATAATTTCAAGCGCACCATTGGACATAATTACTTTAATTTTTTAGTTCAACAAGGGGATCCACAAATCAAAGCAGCTGAAGCTTTATTATCCGATGATCTTATTGAATCCTGTCGAATAATGGCCTTATCTATACAAACTGAACCTCATTTGAGTCATGTAAAGTTATTTAGTTATTACTATTTTGTTTTTTTACTATGGGAATATGTAAAACAAATAGACACAAAACAGTATCTTGAGCAACTCTCCGAGCCCAATGAAGGAAATCCTATTTTAGTTGTAGCCAATGAAAAATCCATGTCACAAGATTTGGCTAATTCTCTTATCGAGTATTATGCAATAGATAATGCTGTCTCTTTTCAAAGTATAAATACTATACTCGAAATTGGCGGCGGCTACGGAAGAAATGCCTTTGTTATATTATCACTCAATCCAAATGCAAGAATCATATTAGTTGATATTCTACCTGCTTTATATATTGCGCAACGATATTTGTCTTCTGTATTTAAAAATAGAAGATTATTTAAGGTTAGATCTTTTTCATCCTATGCAGAAGTTAAAGATAAAATAGAAGAATCATCTATTATATTTCTTATGCCTCACCAGCTTGAACTTATGCCAGATAAAAGCATCGATTTATGCATGAATATATCATCCTTTGGTGAAATGGGAACCGAACAAATTAAATGGTATTATACGCATATTGATCGTCTAGTAACTCAATACTTTTATACGAAACAATGGTTTGTTTCTAAAAATCCTTTTGATGATTTGGTATTAAACAAAAGTGATTATCCAAGTTTTAATAATTGGAAAGAAATATTCTCTAGAAACTGCGCAGTTCAATCTGATTTTTTCGAAACATTATATCAAGTGAATCATCAATAATGACTACAGAAAATTTAATCTCCATATATGATTTTGAAATTTTCCCTTATGCCTTAGGTGATGTACTTACATGGAATATTCGCTCGGCAATACGATGCGAAGAAACCGGAAGTCCATTTGCTGATATTTATATCTGTCTTGACGAGAAGCATCATGCAAGTATTTATCAACGCGGACTCGTCAATCCAGATAACTTTGAGCTTTTTTTTAGTGAGCTTTATAGCGCATTTGGCACCCATCCTAAATTAGGCAATTTTTATATTTTTCGCAACAGAGAATCAATGATTGCGCAATTAAAAAAAATTGCGCCTAAAAATAAGCATAACTCAGAAGCTTTACGTGATTACCTTACTATATTGAAATACAAAGCCTCGGATCGAATTTTTAATAAAATCTGGCATTACCTTAAAAATAAACTTGGCAAACAAAGAATTTTAAAAAAAGCTTATCGATATCTTGTACCTAACACACTTACAAAAATGACACATAATTTACTTTCGCATGAAGATGTTCTCAATCAATATTTCATTAAATACATTTATTCACATGATAAAATTAATCAATTTTATTTAAATAAAAATTATATTCCATTTTTAAAAGAATCATTAGGTTGCAATCCGGATGTTAATGAAATCATTGCACGACAATTTAATGGAAAAAAAATTGTGTGTATTCATCTAAGATTACGCAAACTCGATCTAGGCTATGGCGGGGAACATACTTATACGCGAGACTCAGATTTCCTTGAATGGTACGATTTCTTAAGACAAACAAGTGAAAAATATCCAGACATTCAATTTGTCGCTTTAGGACGCCTGCAAGAAAAACCTCTTGAAATGCTGAGATTACCTAATGTTATAAGTCTTAGAGTACATGGAATGGGTTTAGGACATGAACTAACACTTATGCTAAAAAGTGATTTATTTATTGGTACTTCAAGTGGGTTTGCGGCACTTGCTAATTTCTCATCCATTCCATACTTTATTACCCGAATGAATCCCGAGTCCTGCAATGCCTATGCCATTGCCCAAGGAGAGAATAAATTACCTTTTGCAAAAGAAAATCAGCAATTAATTTATGAAGAAGAAAATGCCAAGTTATTAATGAATCTATTAGAAACTGGACTAAACTTAGCTCCTCATTCCATGCAACCAAAAAATAACTTGGTGACCGAACCCCAACAAATCGATATCACTGATTGGTTAACCACCCATTCAAAAGCAACTTATTCAGCAAGGACAACTTGTCGATTTTATATAGATGACAATTATCGCAACAATGAAACCACTTATTTACTTCTTTCCAGCTTTGAGAAATGTCGCCAAGCTTTCATTAATAATGATTATCAAAAAGCCAGATCCATTTTATTAAAAATAAAAAATAACTTTCCGAATCTTTGTCAGCAGTGTGCAGAATATTTACAATTAGAAGCCAATCTAGCCGCAGTTGAGACATATCCATGACCAAAGTAATTTACAATAATACTCCTAAACGTTTTAGTCTGCGACTTATTAATCCATATTTTATCATAACCGACCTATTCAAATACCGAGAACTCATCTCTTCCATGACAATTCGTAATTTTCGCTCTCTTTATCAGGCAAGTTATCTTGGTGTTGCATGGCAAGTTCTTTTACCCTTGATTATGTTATCGATTTTTTACTTTGTATTTGGCGTGATTATGGGAGGCAGATTTACTAATCTTGGAGATGAATCAAGACTCGATTTTGCATTGGCATTATTTGTAGGTCTAGGTATTTTTAATTTTGTCTCGATCAATTTAGGCACAGCACCATCTATTATTATGTCTAATCAAGCTTATGTTAAAACTCTTTTATTTCCTCTAGAAGTGCTTTCGATAACCAACGTGCTTACCACGTTTCTTAGTCTAGTTATTAATATCATACTTACACTCAGCGTTTTTTTTGCCACTAAGGGAATGATTCATTTAAGTTCTATTTATGTTGTTTTCTATTTGTTGTGCATTTTCCTCATTTCGCTAGGATTATCATGGTGGCTTTCAGCTACTGCTGTTTTTTTTAGAGACATTGTTGCTATTGTACCCCCATTAACCATTATTCTTATGTTTTTATGTCCTATTTTCTATCCAGCCAGCATGGTACCGCAGAAAATCAAATGGATAGTTGATGGAAATCCCATTGCAGTGATTATTGAAAATGCCAGGGGTTGTATGCTTTATGGAACATGGCCAAGCTTGTCTTCAATTGTATTTTTATCTATATTCTCGTTAAGTTTTGCTATCATGGGATATTGTTTTTTTATGCGATCTAAAGATACTTTTGCAGATTTTATATGAGATTAAAAAATTTGGATGAAGATCAATTCGCTGTTCGAGTTTCGAATTTATCAAAGCGTTATCGTTTATCGCTATCCTCAAAAAATAAATTTTTACCCTGGTTTCGAGCTAATAAAAATACTAACGAAAAATATACTCAAAATCATTATTTTCATGCTTTAAACAATGTCTCTTTTAACATTAAAAAAGGTGAAAGCTGGGGTTTTGTTGGTGTTAATGGCAGTGGAAAATCTACCTTACTCAAAATCATTTCTGGGAACTTAAAACCATCCTCAGGACATGTAGAGGTAAATGGTAAAGTCGCCATTCTCGATTATGGCAATGGCTTTAATGGTGAATTTACAGGAAAGGAAAATATTTTTCTTAAAGCATCTGTATTAGGGTTAACAAAAAAGCAAACTTTAGAACGTTATCATTCCATTGTTGATTTTGCTGAAATAGGCGATTTCATTAATCAACCTGTTAAAACATATTCTAGCGGAATGAGTGCTCGACTTGGCTTTGCTATCATGGCTCATGTTGATGCAGATATTATCATTACTGATGAAGCCCTGGCTGTGGGAGATGTTTTTTTTGTTCAGAAATGTATGCAATTTATTCGATCATTTCTTAAAAATGGAACTTTTCTGTTTGTTTCACACTCTACTAATGATGTTCTTTCTCTTTGTCAACATGCTATATGGTTAGAACATGGTGCGATCAAAGCTATTGGGCCAGCTTCAACAGTGACGCAAGCTTACTTAGCTAAATCACATATAGACGGTGTGAAAAATTTAGATCAAGATAATGACAACTTACAGAGCTCTCTCATCATAAAAGAAAATATAAAATCTGAAGTTGTCATTGAAAAAAAAGCATTAAGCAAATTCATGAATTTCAATATGTCTGAAGATTTACCAGAAAAAGAAAAACCATCTATGAGCTCAGACCTCTATAATGAAATAGATATTTTATACGGTGAATGTAGAAGCACTCCCTATGCTGAAGGCGCAAAAATTCTACATGTCATGTTTTGTGATGAAGCAGATAGGATACTTACTAAAATTCATGGAGGCCAAATAGCAAGACTAGCCATACATATTTTAGCAGAGCGCGAACTTATATCACCATTGGCTGGTTTTCAGCTAATCAACCATCAAGGTCAGGTTGTTATTGCAGATAATTCCAACTCAATTTCACAGGAAAACCCTTTCCTGGTCAAAGAAAAAACCATATTTTCAGTCGAATTTACTTTTCAAATGCCATTCCTTCCTGTCGGTAATCACTCCATGATAGTCTCTGTGGCTGCTGGGAAAAATGAGGCTAATGCGATCATATTACAAACGATTAATCCGGCGCTATTACTTCGATCTGTCACATCTCATACAAAACATGGGTTAATAGGGATTCCTGCCCAGTCTATCACTATCGAAGTGTGAACACTTTAAGAAACCAAATCTTCCGGCACAAAAAACGAAACATCTAAATGTGACCATCGACTGACAATATTTTTGGCGATTTCCGGTGTTAATGCCACAAAAATAATACTCTCCTTTGGGACTGTCTCAGGACTATAAATAGGTAAGCCTAAGTGCTCCTGACCAATTCGATTAGCATCTTCATCAATAAAAAATTCCACATTTCCATCCATCAAGGAAAATAGCCACGTGGCAGCAATAGCTGTCCCCCAAATACCTCTTGGCTTATCTTTAGGTAAAGATTCTACTTGCTGAGTAATATGATGTAACCATTGCACTGCACTTTCGGGATAAGAAGAAAACCTTTCCTCATTAATTACCCTATCAGGAGATTTTATATCCGTATGATTAAACTCCGCTGGCCTAATCAATATAGAGAGCTCACGGGATACCCATTTAGATGAAGAAGTGATTACTTCATATCCTGCTTTATGAACAATATTAATAAGATCAGGCATAATAAAATGAGAACAATGATCTGCTATAAGTAAATTAAAAGGATTCTGCATTGGATTAGGCACTTGAATTACCACCATTCCATTTGGATTGAGAAGTTTTTTCAAATTTTCTAACCAATTTGATGGATAGGGTATATGTTCAAACACATGAATCAGTGTAATTAAATCGAAAGATTTCATTATATTATCTAAAGAACCAGAAACAAATGCTTCAACTCCAGGAATACTTTCAACTTCACTGCGCCGCTTATTATCAATCTCAAACCCCACCATCTTCCAGTTAGGTGCTAAAGTTCCAAAATAACGCAGTAGCGAACCATTGGCGCAGCCTATATCAAGCAACCGCCCTGGTTTATTTAAATCGAGATAAGACAAAAGTTGTTGAAAAACTTTAGTAGACCTAGGTACTAATTCTTTGCCAGAGGAAACAACGGATTGTTCATTGCCAGCACTTTGAGTATATATTTTATATTGAGCATAAACCTCTGCTGTCTCACTGTGCCAATCTTTATCAACAGGATTTTGCACACATAAACATGATGTACAAATACCTAATCGACCGCCAGATCGCCAAGGAACACAATCTGATGCAACTCTCGGTAATGTAGAATAACTCGGGACAAGATTGAGTGTTTGTTCGCCGCAAATATGACAATTTAAATTTATTACACTATCGACACCTGGTAACATATCAACCCCATTCATTGAATCAACCCATCCATCTTTACCAAACATCTACCCGAAACGAAACCATTGCGCATTTGCTCGATAGCTACATTCACATCATCCAATGAAAAGTAATTCGTAATCAATTCACGTAATTTAATTCTGCCTTTATTAAATAAATGTTGATAACGCGGAATGTCATCATGCGGAATGGCGTCACCACCGTGTGAGCCTAAAATGGCTTTTCCAAAATGCAGCGGCAAAGAATAAAGCGTGATATTATTCCCTTTTTTAGGTACGCCTACGAGAACGACTCGACCTTTTGCATGCGTAAGTTCGTAACCTAATTCTATAACAGAAGGTAGGCCTGTGTTATCTATAAAAACATCTACACCTTTTTTACCTATTATGTCATTTATCACTTGTTGTGCATGACACTCATGGCTATTAATAGTATGTGTTGCGCCCATTTCAATGGCTAATTTCAATTTATCGTTATGGAGATCGACCGCAATGATAGGATAAGCAGAAACAAGTGATGCGGCTTGTACGATATTGAGACCTATGCCACCTGCGCCAAAGACCACTATGGATTCACCGATACGTAATTTTGCATTATTTTCAACAATACCAAAAGCTGTTGTCACAGCACAACCAAACAGAGCGGCAACTTGCATATCACTATCTATGGGTATAGCCGTTAATCTATTTTCGGAAACAATAGCATATTCACTTAATGTCGCAATCCAGCCGGCATTAACCTTGCGAGATTCCCAGATATAACTTGGTGTTTCAGACTCAATACCTAAACTTTTTCGCCAATGTAATACAACCTTGTCTTCAGGTTTAACATACTTAACACCAGGGCCCGTTGCAATAACAGTACCCGATGCTTCATGTCCCAAAAGATGCGGCAAAAACTTATCTTCACCTTTCGCTCCATCTATTTCACCCAATTGTGATCCACAAATACCGCTATAATGAATTTTTACGAGCACTTGACCTATCGCGAGAGTTTTAGGCAGCTTAACTTCAGCAACGACTAATGGCTTTTGAAGTTCAGTTAATATAGCTGCTTTCATGGTTTCTGGGATAGATTGCATATAAAAGATCCTTTTTCACTATCAATAGCAATAGATGGGGATAAATAATCTCAGAAAATTAAAAGTAATTCAATAAATCGCTTACTCAAAATAAATAAAAGAATAATCGCCCGTATAACCTGTGTGCTTAAACCACCATTCCCATTCTTTAGGTGTACAGAAAGTTTCACATGTGACTTGCCAATACAATAAATTAGCTTTTTCAATTTCATTACGATAAGACTCAACACATATATATTTATTTTTTTTACCAACACGTTCTATCTCGCGTAACGCAACATCGAGATCGTAATTGTGTAAATTATGCAAGGTATTGATGGAAATAACTAAATCAAAATAATGATCAGGATAAGGTAAAGAAGTTGCATTGACGACTTGTAGTCTATCTTTGATTTCTTCTTTAGCATGAGCAATAGCATATTCTGACAGGTCAATTCCGTGAATTTCTATACCAGGAACGACTTTAGTAAAATCATATAATAAAAAAGCCTTACCGCAACCCACATCCAAAATTTTATCCCCAGGTTTAATATGGTAATATTCTACTAATGCACGAGCGACTTTTTCCCATCGACCTTCAATATAGTGATAGCCGCCGTAACAAATGCGCCTGTCGCCATCCCAATAGTCATGGCCCCATTGTTTTGCCAATTCAGCAGCTTTATATTTTGGAAAATCAACATCATTCACGCGAGCAAGATAATCACGTTGAGTACTTTTGTGTATGACTGACATAAAATCAATATTATTCATCAGTGAATCCTTTAGTTTTCTTGAATAACCATTTTTTTAATATAACCAAGAATTTTAGCCATTTCACTTTCCCAAGTTCTCCCACTTGTAGATGCTATGCCTCCATTAACTATTTTTTGACGAAGTTCTTTTGATTCATAGAGCTCGCTAAATCTTTGTAAAAAATGGGATGGAGTCGGTTCTGCAATTAAGCAATTCTCTCCATCTTTACAAAACCATTCTACATAAGGCCCAGCATTTGAAATCACGGGGCAACCGGAACCCATTAATTCTAAAGGAAGATAAGATAAATTAGTGGCAGATAGAGCAATGCCCACATCACAAGAACGATAAAGCTCACCCGTTTTATGTAAGGGAAGATTGCCCATCATGGTTGCGCCAAATTTAGGAACCGATACTTTATCTAAACCTGCGAAGACTATTTCTACATCGGGATATTTTGTTTTAATGGCTTCTAGAACTGTCATGCCAAGTTCAAATGCTCTACGCTCTGTGGAAGGGCGTCCATAAAAAAATACACGTTTTACTTTATCACGTACGGATGGATTAGGATAAAAAATATCATGATCGATGGCAAAAGTATAATGCTCTGCAGTACCACCATATTTTTCAAAAATACTTCTTAACCAAAGTCCGCCTGTGATACCTAAAAAACCAAATTTATAGGTATAATCTGCTTGTAAAGCTTGTGATCCACCTGGATAAAATAAAGATTCATAATCCTGCATAAAATAAAACTTGAATCTAGCATCATTAAATCTCTTAACATGATAAGCAGATTGCCATGTTGTTGCTATGGCAATATCAGTTTGCTGTAATTCTTCCGGTTTAACAAGAACACTGATATTGCAGCCAGGTAATGCTTTTTTTAATTCTGCAGCAAGAAACTCTCCCGACAAATGTCGTCCATTATCATAGATATAAATTTCATTTGTGATGCCATGTTTTTCAAAAAAATGTGCGAATCGAAAAATAGTAAAATGGCCCCCTCCCCAAACATTAAGCCAATCGGGAGCAAACCAGGTGATTTTTTTTAATGTTTTTAATTTTTCGATAGTATTTGATGAAGCTTCCTCAACCATAGGCAATTGTTCAATAAAAGAAAAGTCAGGGAGTGGCCTTACATTTGTAACAAGGTGAAATGTAGAAGGAAAAAATTTATAAAGAGAAAATATGAATGTTTTCGAAACACCATAAGTTGTAAGATATAAAAAAAAACGAGAAACTTTTCTTTTCAATCTAGACAAAAAGCTCTTTCTTAACATGAAATTCATCCTTTAAATAATGACAAATAATCTCTTTCCATGAATAAGAAACCTCTTCAAGAATATCAGAAGGAATGATGCTATATATAGCTTCTGAAGTTGAACGCGGGGCTGCTAATGGATAAGATGCTGAACTAACAGGTTTGACAACACAATGAGCATTTATATTTTCTATAATCAATTGGGCTATGTCATATCGGGAACAGACGTCATATGAGGCAAAATGCTTAATCCCAACAAATTTGGAATCAAATGTATTCATAATAAATGTTGCGAGATGTTTAGCGCTGGTTATCGATCCAAATTTATCGAATACTGCAGTAAACGTTGTGTTACCTTCATTTAATTGTGCAAGTATTTTTCCAACGAATTTATTATCTCGTTCTTTTCCTCCACCTATCATCCAGCTTGCTCTAACAATGAGATGATTTTTACAAATATCTTGTATAGCACGTTCTGCAAAGCATTTACTTGAGCCATAAATATTGGTGGGTGATGGAACATCCATCTCATGATAGCGAACTTTTCCTTCCGATCCAAACACAGCAGAGGTCGATATAAAAATCATTCTTGCGTGAATTTGCGCGCAATATTCAGCAATTATTTTAGTTGCATAATAATTAGAAGTATAAGCATGCTGAGGATTTGTTTCACATAAATCTACATTCGTTTCAGCCGCTAAATGTATAAAATGACTAAATTTTTTTCCTGCCAAGGCACGATGAATGGAATCTGGATTTCTTAAATCTAACTCATTTCTTGATAAATGCATAAATTCCATGTTAGAAACTTCCAGGATTTCTTGAAGATACTTACCCACCATCCCGGTTAAACCTGTAGCCAAGATCATAATGATACTCCAAATGAGCTGCGGGAATTATAAGAACATCAGGATGTTAAATCAATTTATTTTGTCCTATTCCATTTCATTGTCACCGAACAATCTAAAACGTAATCGAGTTTTGCTTTCATCGGCGTCCTTCTTCCTTCATTTTTTTTCTTTTTTTTGTCCCAAGTACAACTTTACCTATTTCATCACTTAATGCATCTAGCTCATGAAAAAGAACCATTACATTTTGCACGTGTTTTTCGTCGAAAGGTACAATCTGAGCAATTCGCACACCTCGCCGAGTAATCGTAATGGATTCTCGATGTTGATACACTTGATTAATCAGACTCGAAAAATGAGTTTTTGCATCAAAAATACTGATTTCTTTCATATGCGACTCCTATTTTAACTAATTTATGTAAATGAAGACGGTTCGAAAGTAAAGATGTTTTTTTACGATAATCACTTTACATCTCTTTAATAACACTATATTTTTCACTAAGCGACAACATAAACAGGCACCCCCCATGAAATCAAACAAATCCTGCCAAACAAGCTGAAAATATTTAACGTACCCAAAAAAATTAAAGGATTATTATGAAAAATGATTTAGCTGTTTTTGAAGAACACCAAATTAGACGAGTATATGATGAAGAAACTGAAACTTGGTTTTTTTCAGTGATAGATATTGTTCAAATACTCACCTTACAACCGGACTACCAAACAGCAAGAAAGTATTGGAACAAACTTAAAGAGCGCCTAAAAAAGGAAGGCAGTCAAACGGTGACAAATTGTCACCAGTTGAAAATGACCGCTGAAGACGGCAAAGCCAGACTGACAGATGTCGCCAATGCTGAAACCCTACTTCGCCTTGTTCAGTCAATACCCAGCCCAAAAGCCGAACCCATTAAACTTTGGCTAGCCAAAGTCGGTTATGAACGTATGCAAGAAATGGCTGACCCTGCAAAATCACTCGATAGAGCTAGAGAAACTTGGCAAAAGCACGGTTACAGTGAAAAATGGATTCAACAACGAATGATGGGTCAAGAAACACGCAATAAATTGACTGACTATTGGAAAGAACATGGCGTCGAGCAACCCAGCGAATTTGCCATACTCACCAACATCATTCATCAAGAATGGGCTGGTATAAGCATCAAAGACCACAAAAAATCAAAAGGATTGACATCAGAAAACCTGCGAGATCATATGAGCGAAGCTGAACTTATTTTTACAGCACTTGCGGAACTTTCCACAAGACAAATAGCTGAAACCATGAATGCTACTGGTGTAGAAGAGAACAAGACAGCAGGAAAAACAGGTGGCAACATTGCTAAAAACGCACGTAAGGAGCTCGAAGATAAGACAGGGAAAAAAATAGTTACATCAAATAATTATCTAGCCATAGATAAAAAATAATAAATAATATATGAGCATCAAGCCTGTTCAATACCATAGACCTCTTTACTTCTCCCCCATAACACTATATTTTTCACTATGCGACAACATGAACAGGCATCCCCTATGAAATCAAACAAATCCTATACAGCAGAATCTATTGAGGTCTTAAGCGGCCTTGAACCGGTGCGTCGACGACCTGGCATGTACACAGATACAACAAATCCTAATCATATGGCCAGAGAAGCGATTGATAATTGCGTTGATG
>JABDBK010000015.1 GCA_013288655.1 Gammaproteobacteria bacterium
TGATTTTCTTGCATCTACTAAACGGTAGAAACTTTCACAGATCCTCTCACCTGATCCGAGATCTAAAAGTACCAGTTCCGATGGAGGATGTAACGGTTTTCCCCATCTGAAGCGGAGTGAATATCCATCTTTTTTTTGAAAAAGAAGTTTTTTGTTTAGCATCACATCAAAAGTAATAGGGTCACCCTCATATAATTCATCGTTTGAATTAATATATGCCCAAATTTCAATTTTTCCCTGAGGCGTCATTTCTTCGTCTATTATAATGCGCCCCCATGCTGTCGTTGTTAAAATAGCTTCTAAAAATATCAACCATAAATAAGATTTTAACTTTTTCATTACTTATTTCCTTTTGTCATTCTATATCTTTCTGGGTCAACATGATCTTTAGCAGTCTAAGGGTCAAATCTGGACAATTGACAAATCATAATAATATATTCTTATTCCATTCGATAAAATAAAATTAAAACAGGATTTTGACATGCTCCGCAGAATTCAGTTTGATATGTCAATTGTTCAGACTTGACCCGTTATTTTTGGTAATAAACTCCTTTTTATAGTAAATCTAATTTCTGTATTGTGCTTATTGGCAAAAATAGCCGGTGATTATTGTCTGGTAATTTAATAAAGCCAAAGTGTTCGTAAAATGCCTCAGCTTTTTCATTTTTAGCATCCACAATCACGGCTACGATACCAATTTGATTGCTAACTATAAGGCTTCGTTTAAGAGCGTCAATCAAAATATAAAGTCCGATGCCCATACCTTTGCAACTGTCGTCAACAGCTAATCTTCCCAGTAAAATACCTGGTAAAGCAGGGTATCGTGGTAATCGTCTAATAAGCTCCTCAGGTAGCTCGCCTGGAAAAATCCCAATAGATGAAAGCGTGTAGTATCCTAAAACTTTTTCTGATGTTGGTGTGGTCAATACGTACGTTACTGCAACATTTTTCTTAACATCTTGACTGGCTTGCGTTTTGAGGTATTGATTTAAAGGGTCAATGCCACAGTCAAATTCATGCTTGTCATGTTTTTTTTCTAGGGGTGCAATAACATATTTTTTATTATCATCTATCATTTACTCACGATGTCCTTTTTATACTTTTTCGCTGCCTTCAGTAAAGTAGCAGAGGGAGCTGGTGGATTTAATAATGCTTGAATAAAAATATCACGATCGTTAGTGGATAAATGTAACTGCTGGTATTCCTGTATAACACGGACAGCAGCTTCGTAGGCTGAGTGTACTACAAAGTCTGTAAGTGTCCGTCCTGACAATTCGGCAGCATTTTTTAATAACCTTTTTTTGTCCGAGCTGATTCTTGCTTCAAGACGTTCAGTGTCGGAAGAGTGTTGTTTGGGCATGGGTTGCGACATAATCATTTACCTCAGTTCATAATTATATTATACGGCAAATTGCCGTATTGTCAATGTGTGAGACGCTATCCATTTGGATAGGCTATCTTTTATTATGACGATTTAGTTCAATTCGATTGCGGGATTCTCAATCACATTAGAAGGGTTGATAAGTGTGAAAATACGTTGGATAATCATAAATGATGATATCATTTGTATCCACTTGATTTTGTAGGTATTTTTGTCGGTATTATGTAAATTTTAATAAATTAATTATACGTTTAATCAACTAGTTACGTTTAATATTCAGTGGACGCCGCCCCTAAGAATTCTAAGAAAGTCCCGAACCCCTTGCAAAATAAGGGTTTTTTGAATATAACGTGGTCAAAGTCTAAGGGTCAAATCTGGACAATTGACAAATCATAATAATATATTCTTATTCCATTCGATAAAATAAAATTAAAACAGGATTTTGAGATACTCCGCAGAACTCGGTTTGATATGTCGATTGTTCAGACTTGACCCGTTATTTTTAGAAAGTATAGCGCGAGAGCTCGTGTACTAATTGCCGAGTACTGGGCTGCGATGTGCAGTTCAGGGTTCAGTCTAAACATTGGCGATTACCTATGTTTAGACTTGACCCTGATACTCTTTATTATGAAACTATAAGGTCATGTTCATTAACTACGTAAATCTCATTATCATTTGAGCTAATTATATAATATCCATTTTGTTGCTTGATTAAATGTCCTTCTGTTTTGGATCCATTAATGTTTCTAAAAGCTATAAGTTTATTATTGCTCTGGTAAATGTTTGAATGTGAATTTCCAATATCTACTTTAATCATGTTAGCTAATAATGAAGCTGCGTCGTGAAGTTTTTCTTTAAGCTGCTCACCATTATTATTAATCCAATATTTTTTATTTTCCTTGGTGTTTTTATTTGGTTCAGGTAGTCGATAAATGAAATACATGTTATTGGTATACAATGTGTGAGGTTCTCGATTGTTATTCGATTTTTCAGCTAATTTTACGTACGCAGCAACTTCGAGTTTTTTAAAATTAGAATTTAAAGCATAAGTTGTTCCGATAAATAAAGTCGTATTTTCGTTTGCATCTGCAACAATTTCAGACTCTTTACTTTTCAAGTCGTATTTAATTACTTGTTTTTTTACTTTCAACCAAGGCAATTTGGCTACGGTGTTTTGTATCTCGACGTTAAATGTTTTCAAGAAATCAAAATCTTTTATCGTGGATCTTATTGGTGATATTGCAATTGATCCTAGATGAGACTGAATACCTTTAACTATCAGCACAGTAGGTGGAAATGATGTAATTCCTGCTTGAGGAACAATTGGTCCACTAGGCATTGGTAAATGAGGATCAGGTAAATCGGAATCAAACCAATTATTATGCCGCATCACAATCTCATGTTGGTTGCTATTCAATAAAATATTATTAGAGTGAATATTTCTCTTATCGTCATCATTTAGTGCATGTCGGGGTGGAATAGTGGCGCAGGAGGTAAGCAAAAAAATAGCAAAAAATAGAATATATTTAAAATTAACATGAATCATAAAAGTCCTTGTTGGTAAATTTGTTTTGAGTAAGTGGAGTCAAGTCTGAGGGAGGTAAAGAGGTAAGTGGGGTCTAAACATTGGCGATTACCTATGTTTAGACTTGACCTTGTAATTCTTACAAATAAACATCGGAGTAGGGTATTTTAGCATTAATCTTATGTCTGTTTGTCAGGTAGAGTCCCAGGTATAGGGTATTTCCGCATAGCTGCTGTTACCGGAATTTTTTGGAGCCTTGCCTCTCTCGTATAGCTGTAAGCTGTTTCTGGATTTTCATAGGATTGCTGGAAATAAAAAATAACTTTATTCCCTTCTTCATGGACAATAGCCTCATTGCAATTTCCAAATTGTTCGCTTACATAAAGCGGTGCTGATTTTCTTGCATCTACTAAACGGTAAAAACTATCACAGTACGGATCGCCTGATCCTAATCCTAAAAGTACCAATTCCGATGGAGGATCTATTGGTTTTCCCCACTCAAAGTGGATTGAATATCCATCTTTTTGTTGAAAAAGAAGTTTGTTGTTTAGCATTACATCATAATTGATAGGGTCACCCTCATATAATTCATCGCGAGAATTAATGTAAGCCCAAACCTCAATTTTGCCCTGAGGTGTCATTTCTTCGGCTGTTACAATTCGTCCCCATGCTGTTGTTGTTAACATTGATACTAAAAATATTATAAAAAAATATGACTTTAAAATTTTCATTACTTGTTTCTTTTAATATGGGTGTGGGTATTTCCGCATAGCTGCTGTTACTGGAATTTTTTGAAGCCTTGCCTCTTTTGTGTAACTGTAGGCTATTTCTGGATTTTCATAGGATTGCTGGAAATAAAAAATAACTTTTTCACCCTCTTCATGGATAGTAGCAGGATTACAATTTCCAAATTGTTCGCTTACATAAACCGGTACGGATTTTCTTGCATCTACTAAACGGTAGAAACTTTCACAGTACGGATCGCCTGATCCTAATCCTAAAAGTACCAATCCAGATGGAGGATGCAATGGTTTTCCCCACTCAAAGTGGATTGAATATCCATCTTTTTGTTGAAAAATAAGTTTGTTGTTTAGCATTACATCATAATTGATAGGGTTACCCTCATATAATTCATCGCGAGAATTAATGTAAGCCCAAACCTCAATTTTTCCCTGAGGTGTCATTTCTTCGGTTGTTACAATTCGTCCCCATGCTGTTGTTGTTAACATAGCTCCAAAAAATATCAACCATAAGTAAGATTTTAGGTTTTTCATTACTTGTTTCCTCTTGTCATTCTATATCTTTCTGGGTCAACATGATCTTTAGTATAGCTCCAAAACCAAGCATGATAAGCTTTTCCGTTTGTTTTATATTGTGATTGCCATATCTTAGCTTTTCTATCATCACCTATCTGTTTGAAGAGACGTTTACCAGCTTGATCTTCGCTCATAGTCTCTCTTATAAACCGTTTTGCTCCTCCCAAACCTTCATGGTGCGCAATATAGCCATACTGGATACGTTCATCCAATGTCGCAGTAGCTGGAATTAGCCCACTTGCATCTAATTTTTGGATATTGTATTTCATGTATTCTGCAGCAGCCATAATAGACAAGTTTGGATCAGCGCGCAACGCTAATAATTCTTTTCGATTTTCTGGAAACACTTCACCTTTATTATTTATCCATTTATTCTTTTTTGCTAATTCATTTAATGCTGTTCCTGAGCGTTCCGCTTCTCCTATCCAGGTGCTTTCTAGAAATTGAGTCAACCCAAGGGCGCCGGATGATTTATTCTTTGAAAATGGATTCCATATACCATTCTTCCACAATGCCTCTGCATTAATAATAGCGGCAATCTGAGGAGGCTCAAAACCCGTACGAGCTGCCGCTTCTTCTAAAGCATCACGATAAACATTATTTTTACCAAAATCATAGGCTGGATGTCTACCACTTGAATCCTTGTGATCTCTATTTCTCGCAGGTGCTGATGTTGGCATCGGTTTAAAAAACATCCCCCGATATCGTTCTTGCCTATCCGGATCTGTTAAATATCCATGTGCTTTACTAACATTCTGAACAACTGGTTGCCGTTGTTCACTCGCCATTTTACTGAGCTCTTTCCCCCAGCGCGGATCACTTGGATTGATGTCAATATCGGGTAGATTCAAATCATTTATAGGCGGAGTGCCATTGAACATTGAGCCTAAGTTATCTCCAATGTAAGTACCCAGCATGTCTGCCGCAAGATTTTGAATATCGATAGGCGTATGTGTGATGGAGCTGCCTAATAATGCATTGGCAGTAGAAGTGGCAACTTTTTTTGCTGCTGTTGCTAAACCTGAATTTTGTAAGCTGATATTAAGTCCTTTATTGATAAGTGAAGAACTTACGGATGCTGCAATTTGCGTTAAAAGGGCTTTTGTATCAAACTTGTCACGAAGGCCTAACTCCATTTCAACTAATTGAGTTGCTACAGCAGCACTCGCCACTATTAATGTGTTTTCGCCTAATGAAGCTAAAGAGCTTACTTCAGACAATGATCCAGTAACCCCAGCGGTTATCGCTGTCTCTATCACTTCATTGAAAGAAAAATGTTCCTGAATACCAAATCCAATAGCAAGCCCCTGCACAGAAGCGTCCCCTATGGCTGCAAAGACTCCTGTTAGAACAGCAGCACTTATACCTCCTGTTGTAATAAAAAAAGTAGCAAGAGCGGGTGCTGCTACACAGACAAGCGTAATTGCAATGACTTTAATGAGTGATTTTAAAAACCCATTGTGCTTTTTGCGATGATAGGGAATCGTTACCGCTTTAAAAGCAGGGGATAAATTACCTGCGATAACACGTAAAAAATCATGGTCTGGCCGGTGACTAAAGGCCTTATTTTTTGCGGGAACAATGTGTGGAATTCTTAATATCATTCCTGCTTTCGGTACACTGGATGAAAGAGGAAATCCGTTGATATTTGCAATTTGAGTGGCGGCATGTTTATCACCCAAATGTTTTGCGATGGTTTTAAAAGTCTCGCCGGGTCTGACGATATAAGTTTGCGGACCTAATTGCTGTAACAGATTCGGATGGTCCCAACCTAAGGGATTGCATTTTGCAGGCTGGTTTGGAAGCGTCATTGTAGTAATGGGATAAATAGTTGGATAAGGTGCAATATCACTCACAATAGGTTTAATGTCATTTTCTGCGGAATAACGATGCATGAAATCGGGTATATTAGAATTAATTAAGGCTAACGCGTCGGTCAAAACCTTATCCGTCAATTCAGGAGCGCGTTTTCTATCAATTACAAACCAAGGTCTTCCTACTCTTTTAATCACAGGAAGGTTAGAAATTTCTATTCTTGTCGGAGATATTTTAAATAGAATATTACCTGCCGGATCCCGAAGAACCTTATTTTTGCTAAAATATACCGCTATATTCCCGCACACGTGAATCGCCGAGGAATAATTGAGAGCACTAATAGCCCTTAAAAGTTTATTAACTATTTTTTCATTATTAACAAACCGACCATATATAAGAATTGGAGGAGACCTCTCCTGATATTCAGTTCTGTAACCTCCTTTAAGCTCTCCTTCGATGTTATGCAAATAATTAGTTTGTCTATCTACCACGGTTGTCATGATTTGTTTGTTCATCGACCAACCTTCAGGAGTCGTGTCTACGACAATATTGGGTGGTACATCACCGCTGATAATTTCATCCGCTGCACCATATTTTCCGCTGATAACACCATTTGAATCATGAGCAAAGCCGGCTGTGGCCTTTATTGAGTGCTGCGGATCTTTCATGTTTATAGTAAGGGTATTAACTGTATTCAAGTGCCAATCATCCGTACGCAGATATTCATTAACCCTGCTTTCCATTTTAAAAGGGTCTCCCAAATACCTTGTGATATCTACCTGAGATACGCCTTGCTGAAAATACTGACTATTGGTAAAAGAAAGCGTATTGACATCTTTGTTAGTTAGATCTGTTTGCCATCCGTTGGCATTAAAAATGGCCATACCTGCATAAGGCACAAGACTATAGGAATCTGGATATCCAGCCGACGAGAAACCATTTTCAGTTTTTAAACCACCTAATTGAATGGACTTTATCCGATTATTCTGATCAGTCACCATTTCAGAAATTTGTAACCTTCCATAGGCATCGAGTTTCTTTTCTTGAGCGCGCCGCCCATTTTTATACTCAAGCGCAAGCCCCTTAGAAGGGAAAAGTTGAACCTGACCATTAGATAACACGCCATCACTAAGCTTTGTTCTATCCGCCTCGTCATAAAGATTCCAGGAGTCATTGACTTTGGGTTCCGGCTTGCAATCTATGGAATACCCAGCCGGAGTTGCAATGATATTAATATTGCGTCGATTATTAGCAGCATCATAGGAATTTGTGGCTGACATCTTAGAATAAAAGTTTGAAGGAGCTAAGCGTTCATCTGTTGTCTTGGATTCTCTTCCTAATTCATCTCGCGTGGTTTCAATACGATAAAGAGATATGGGTTTAGAATCCATTGTCGATATGTCAAGTATCTGAGGGCGTCCTTCGTCATCGTGCTCATAGGTCGAACATTTGCCAAGCCCTTCATCATTTATACTTTTTATTAAACCATAGGCATAGGTATAATGAATATTCTGCGGTTTTGCTGTCTCAAGGTTTGGCGAAAAAGTTACGTTAGGATATTCATTTTTTGAATCTTCGGGATAGTAGGAAATTTTTTTATGCGGTTCAATAGATGTCCAAGTGCCGCCTTTGACCATGGTTTGATGCACAACCTGATTTTTAAAGTTGAGCTGATAACTATATTCCCTGTTTTCTAAATCAAAATGCTTGGTGATATTACCGAAATAATCACGTTCCCAACTCATGCTGTCGCCATCAGGGTTAATCACTTGAAGGGGTAATCCGTTATGATCCCATACTGTTCGAGTGAGTTGACCTAGAGGTAAATAACGTTCAATAACATTGCCGTGTATATCATGATTGTAACGAGTCTTATGACCTATTATATTTGAATCACTGATACGATGCTGCAATTGATCGTATTCATATTGTTTATTGTAATTAGGCAGAGGATGAAATTCCGCAATCACATTTGCAAGCTTGTCGTATTGATATGTTATGGTGTTATTATTTGCATCCGTAATGCTTATGATAGAGCCGAGCGCATCAAAACAATAGGTATTATCGCGTGTACCATCGGCCAAAATTTCACAAATGACTTGTCCTGCTTCATCCAAAACTTGTCCGTGCGTATGTAAGTTAGCGTCTGTTGAGCCAATATTACGGCTTTTCCTGTCATAACCGTAAGATTTGCTTGGCCTCATACGAAAAGAACTTCCATGCTCATCGACGACGGTTGTTTCGGGTTGAACACGAAGGATAGGTTGATCATGATGATTATAGGTATAATCGATTGCATGATTGGAACTATCAATCTCCTGAGTGATGTTATTCCATCGATCATAGTGATAACTATGCGTGGGTAAAGATTTCTTTTCTTTAAACCATAAAGGAATTTTCTTTGCAATGATGCGTGCTTTGTTGTCGCGGACTGATTCCGTGTGTTCAATGTCAGCAGGGTCACCCGCTAATAATTTTTGAAAATCATCAGGTTTATATTCAATGGATCTCAGGTCAGTATTAGGCGATTTGAAACGCATGGTTTCTGCACCACGCAAATCAAATAATTTAATCGTTGGACCATCTTCATCAATCGCAAACCAATTATTGCCATAAGCATCCATTCTGCGAATACGCTGCCACGATTGATCATTATTACTTTCGCCTATAAAGTCCCCAAAGACATTATACGAGCTAAATGTTTCATTAATGACAATACCATCACGGATTAAGCTTGTCTTGATGGGAAGATGATTTTTATTGTATTTAAAATGTTTTTCATCCAGCGCACTTGGCTTTTGCCATTGAAATAGTTCATGCATTTCACACGCTATATTGCGAGTTGGCGTATAGGTAAATACAAATAAATTTCCTTCCGCATCTTGTTTTTTAGTGATTAAACCTCTTTTATCATGCTTCAAAACAGTCTGTATCAAGTTAGCTTCTATATTTTCAATAAACTCGGGAATAGCGTGCTTATCATCAAGAAATTTACACCCTTTTGTTGAGGTTTGTGTCACAGCTATTTGGCCAAATGCATTAGGCTTATATTTTGTCATGGGCGTGATGCCTTGCCGTGATACTTGAGTTTCAGCGACCTTGATGTTACGAGCATCATAAAATTTTTGCTCGATACCGCCGTCTTCATGCGTTATTTTGGTTTCATGTTCTAATGCGTTGTATTCAAAACGACGTATAAGATCAGTTTTAGGCTGTTTTTCTAAACGTGGTTTAGAAGTATTTTCATCAATGATTAATTTTTCCGTGATAGCGCCTACGAGCTTCTCAGTGATCTTTTGTCCCAAACGATCATATTCGTATTGATACACTCTATCTTGTTCAGATGGCTCAATAGAATTTTTTAAGTTTTCTACTTCTGTCGTAAGAGTGGGCGTCATTGAAAGGGGATTGGCAAATTCTATTCTTTCGATGAGTTTGCCTGCTGTATTGTATGAGTATAGTGTTAGATAGTTATTTTCATCAACTTCAGCCACAAGCTGATCTTTATATTCATACCAACTATATTTTTTAGACCATACCCCAGGAGATATCAAGGTTGATTCAACCACGCAATCACCTAGCAAGCTGTATTCCTTGGTATACTCGGGCTCTGCAACACCTAACTCTCCATTTGAATAATATAACATGGATCCGCTTTTTACTTTTAACAACTTTCCCGATAAGTCATATTCAAATGCTTTTATTCGATCCATAGCTTCAGGAGTTAAATTATTTTTAAATTCATGCCGGATTTTAGCGAGAGATAGTCCAGTGGTATGGTATGGGCTTAGATCAGTATCCCATTTTTTTGCGTAACTGATTATCGCTGTTTGTTGATTAAAAGCATTATAACGGTATTCAGTAACAGCATTTTCAGCATCAACATTAAATAACAGACGTCCTGCATTATCATATATATGAAAAATGGCATTACCCGATTCATCTATTTCAACAATTTCCTTCCCATGTTCATTCCATACGGTTTTTTTATGAATATCGATGCCGGATAAGAAAGTGATAGCTAACTGATTTTGTGGTGTATAGGAAAGACCGATCGCTCGGGTATTTGCAAACATTTCCTCAGGTAAGTTTCCTTCTAAGATACCTTCGGTAATACTTGTGGTATTTCCGTTATTGTCATATCCTGTTTTTTTAGTGATGGTTGTTTCTTTTTCAATATAATTAAGTTTTCCTTTTTCATCTTCTTGCACAATAGCTATCTTGGTTGGCGGTGAAATTTCTTCAACTAAACGTTTTGCACGATCAAAGTGATACCGATGATGATGTCCTTCGCGGTCGATATGTAATAGTAAATTGCCAAGGGAATCGCGTTGGTACACATCCTTATGGCCTAAGGCATCAGTTGTGCTAATAACAAAACCTAACACATCATATTCTGACTCAGTAATCGTATCTTTATTACGATCAGGCTCACGAGCTTCAAGGGTTTTCACCAATGTTTCGTAAGATTGCGCAGGGGAAATAGCTTCTTTAAATAAACATTCCCGAATTAAATTATCATTTATATCATAATCTTTTCGGGTAGCGGCACCATTCGGACTAATCGTGTAAGCTTCTCTACCCCATGCGTCATACACAGTATGATGAATTTGATTTCGCGGATGATGATCATCTTTGAAGAGTCGGGATATTTCATCGATTGTTTTAGGATGATCAATCAATGGGGTTGCATATTGGATTTGGGTAATCACTTTTCCTGTTTTATCATAAATTTTTTCGACCACTCGTCCATTTTGATCTATTGTAAAGCGAAGATTTGAATCGGTATCATATAAAAAATAGTTAATGCGATCAGTGTCAGGATTTTTTGATAATTGATTTTTTAATTGCTCAGTATCCCAAGATTGATATGTTTCTGCATTGAGTGGAAGGCTATACATAACCTGTTCAATTTCTCTATCAGCATGATCATAATTTTTTTCTGAAACTTTTGCCTGGATCGCATCTTTATCCATGTCGGTAAATAACTGGATATGAAATCGCTCCCTATCTTTAGCGTCATAATAATACAAGTTCACCGTGTCCTGGTGATCATCAGAGATTGCAAGCTCAGCTATATTATCTATGATCGCATTTTTTTGAATGGGAGAATGATAAACCCTGACTGATCTAACTTTGCCGGTTGGGGTGTATAACCATTCCGTTAAAATCAGTTCATTATCATTCAGTGGTTTTAATTCATAACGCTTTTGTTGTAATTTGTTATAATAGAATCGAGTTTGATTGCCGTTAGGATCGATTTTTTTAATAATGTTCCCTGCGGCATCTTTTTCAACATAGCTCTCAATGTTTAGAGCCTTAGTTTCAGCAGAGATATTTGGATCAACAATTTCAGATTGCATGCGCCCAAAATTATCATAGCTTGTTGCAATATTAAGATTATCCGAATGTTTGTCATCACCGACTATTCGCGATGTCTCACTACCTTGCGAATTTCTCACATAGGCCGTGGTAACGTTAAGATAACCAGGATCAATAATTTTTTTACTTAGTTGACTACAACGATCATATTCAAATAAGGTTTCAGTACCAAGCGCATCCGTTTCACATTCAGACTGGCCTAATGCATTAGGTTTATGATGTATTTGTTTTTGTTCATCTCCTGATTGGATCAGTTGATCAGTAAGTTGTCCTGATGCATTATGGTTCAATTGCGTGATAATATTTGATGCATCGATTATTTTTTCTTCTTGACCTAATAAATTATGAAAAGTTCTCGTGACTTTTTGACCGCGACTGTGCAGAGTTACTTGACCATCAGGTGCATGTTGATGACACTCCATTTCCAATTCAGCATTAAGGCGTTGAACTTGCTCGCCAAATATATTTTTTGTTAGAACTTCTAATGAATCTTCAGGTGAATAAATGGTGGTCGTTCTTTCTTTTTGATCATATCGAATGTCCGTCGTTTGATGGTTGGCATTTGTGGCTTTAGTGATTTGGGAGAAGGCATCAAATTCAGTAAGCTCCGTTATAAATTGATTCGATTCAACTTCTTTATCAACTTGAGTAACACGACCTAAATTGTCGGGTTTAAAGACAGTTTTCGCACCCAAT
Organism: Gammaproteobacteria bacterium; assembly: GCA_013288655.1. Classification (GTDB taxonomy): domain Bacteria; phylum Pseudomonadota; class Gammaproteobacteria; order DSM-16500; family DSM-16500; genus JABDBK01. Next base: position 12,116 of record JABDBK010000015.1, read on the forward strand.
TCGTCTTTTAATTCAGTCATAACACCTGAGAAGTGATCATATTTCATTTCAACAATGATATTCGCTTCATTAAGTGGTTTAATTGTTTTTTTAATTTCATGATCAGAGGCATCGAATTCATGATTAATATGTAGACTTGGGTCTGAATGACTAATGGGTAATTGTTCGCTAATACAATGTTTAAAAGCATCATATGTATAAATCGAATGATGGAATTCTGGGTCGATCTTTTTAGTAACTTGGCCACGTTTATCGCGTTCAAACTTCGTGACCACATCACGAGCTGGATCTTTTTTTATGATGTTTTGAAGCGCATCATGGATATACCCATCTTTCGACAGAGGTAATTGGCTTAAATCAATTCGATGATAGTATTGGCATTCTTCAATGATGTCACCAAATGTGTTATATTTCTTTTCACTTACAGCGCCCATGGGATCAATGGTTAATCGACAATTTCCATCTTGATCATAGTAATACAAAGTAGCGTGACCCAATGAATCAATGGTTTTAATTTTTAACCCAGTCGCATTGTATTGGTGACGAGTCGAATGATTTTTCCATAGTTCTGCTTTTTGTGTTTCTTTTTCTTCATCAGTTAAACAATTATTGAGAGAAATAAGTTTTAATTTTTCGCATACGTTAGCATTAGCTTCAGCGGTAATCTGGTTTAATCCATTAAATTGAGCGGCATGTCCTCGATAAATGTCACCTAATTGTTTTTGTTCAGTAAAATCTGCGTCTAGATCATAGCTATAGGTTTCTAAAATGTTATCCATGACATCATAAATGTAGCGAGTCGCCTTACCTGATGATGTGACTATTTCTTGTAATCGACCTAGACCATCATATGCATAGGTGGTTTTATCATCATTGTCGAATAATGAATTTTGTGGAATGGGTGGTTTAGTTCTATCTAGCCAAGACGGATCAACCTTGTTTTCATATCGTATGCTTGATTGCTTTTGGCCATCATCAAAATAACAATGTGTTGTAATGTATCCCTCAGCATCAACTTCGAGAGTGCATTGATTAAGTTGATTGTAGTAAAAGTAAGTATGTACAGTTGAATTTTTGCAATCATTAGGTTGTTCTAAGGTTTTTGAAATGGTTGGAATCGGTGTTTGATAAGTGATGGTTTCAGTTAATCGTCCAAGCGGATCTTTGTTGAAAACTGTTAAGTAACCGCGCGCATCATGTTCACCAATTTTCTCGTTGTCTTTATTATAATAATAGGTAATGACTTTATCTTGTAGGCGATTAGGTTCACGCGAAAGTGCAATACCATTTTTCAGTTGTTCTAATTCAATGTCAGTGAGTTGAGCGGCATATTTAATAACGCTAATTAAGTTATCTTGTGAATCGTATTGGTTTTCAGTGAGGTAATTTTCTGCGTCGATAGAAAATTGTATTTTATCGTTCAAACCGAAAAAAGATGAGGTGAATCGGGCATTACTCTTATCTGCATGGGTGACCCATTGCTCTAATTGAGCAATTGTCGTGGTATCAGAAGTCTTATATTCATCAGCATATTCAATTTTTGTATGGTAACGATTTTGCGTATGGTAATTAAGTTGCGTTAGTTTACCTTGCGGAGATAAAGTAAATCGAAGACGATTTTGGTTATCGTAAAATTGGCGTGTCTGAATATTGTCGGGCGCAGTTAATACATGAACACGTCCATCGCTATCACATTGGAAATTTATTTCATTTTCCTGTGTGCCATCATTCGGATGGATGACTTTTTTAACTAAAACATTTCGAGCATCAAATGTTTCTATTTCATAAGATCCATTGGGATGAGTCGTTTTGATGGTATTAGCCATGTAAGAATGTTCAGTTGTTTTACCAGGCCCTTGACCAATTGAGGTTGTTGTTAAGTCTCCATTATCATTATAGGTAAATGTACTTTCTAAGCATGTATTCTTATCGGTTTTAACGCTTTTATAAATAATACGGCCTAGATGATCATAACGATAGCAAGTCACAGCATCGTCATTCTTCGATTCTCCATAGGCAATTTGTTTGATAACCTGGCCTTGGCTATTATGTTCATATGAAATATGAGTTCTATTTGCTAATCGTTCTTTACATTTTTTCCAATCTTCCATTGTATGGAGATCAGGTATATCACTTTGTGTAAATGTATCGCTATAATAGGCAAATTCATTCTTAATGAAAGCTTGATCAGTGTAATCAAATTCTTTTACAAAGCCTTCCGGACTTATGATAAAACGAAGTAGGGGACCCTCGTAAACGTAACGAGTTTTACCTGAAGTCATAGATCCTTTAGAAATGAGCTGAGAAAAAGAGTTTTTTTCTTCTGGACTATATTGATAGTCAATCGTTTCTTTATTGCGCTGAATATGTTGCTTCAAAAGACAGGATTTATTTTCATAACTGAAACTTTCCTGGCTGCCGTCAGGATAAATAATTTTTTCCGGCTGTCCTTCAAGGGTATATTCATAATGAGTAGTGTCCATCTCGGCTTGGCGAAACTCTTTTGCATAGCCTTTTTCATCAAAGGTGAGGGTGGTTGTTGAACCTGATGCATCTGTAAAGACAGTTCTATCTTTTTCATATGTAAAACGGTAAAGATTTTTAGCTGGATCGTCGCCAACATGAATATCATTCAATTTACCTTGAATTTCATCATAGCCAAATTCTATGATGGAGCCATCGGATTGTCTAACTTTTGCTAATTTTCCTTTTGCATGATATTCATAGTGTGTTTTATAACCATCAGAAGTACAGCTTGATTCCAAATTACCATTTTTGAAATGGTAGGAGTGAAGTAATTTTTTGCTTTTATCTATCTCAACTAGATAAAGATTAACGCTGTCACCTTCATGTCGTATTTCACATGCTTTACCGCTGGGAAGCATAACAACCTTTAATTCGCCAGTTTTTTCATCGTATTGATACTGAGTTTTGTTTTGATTTTCATCCATGTGTTCGACAAGATTGCCTTTCATATCAAAAATTTCAGTGATATGAGAGCTTGGGTCAAGTCGTTGATATTGATTTTTTGAGGAGTCAAATTTTATATAAGGTCGTCCTTTAACATAGTCTTCAGCGTAATAATAGCCGTCCTCTTTTAAAATATACTTTATTTCATGTCCATCAGATTCAAGCATACTTATGTTTGGGGCTTTTTTATTGAAGTATGAGAACCACCCAGCGTCTTCTTCTATTTTGATTTTTTTGACCGCATTTAACTTCCACGCAGTTGCATGATTGTTAGCCAAACTATTATAGGTATAGCCTATTTGAAAAGGTGAGCCGATATCATCGATGCAGATACTTCTATCTTCTGCGACCAAGTTTCCCGTAACAACATTCGCCGTATATTGAAGCTTTGCTTGACCATAGGCTCGTTGTGAAAAAGGAAATTTTGTTCGATTTTCTTGAATGTTATATCCTAACCCCTTACCTGCGACTAACTCAAAGGGATAGCCAATACTTTTTTCTACTGATTTCATTTTATTTCCTTATTAGTTTGAATTTATAGGTGCCTGAGCATCGGTTACAAAAAACATAGATATACGTCATTAACGTAAAAAATATGCTTCAATTCGCTCAATTGATTCGAAGATGTTATTTTTGTACTGCATTAGGATAATATTGGGGATATTGAAGATAAGATGGTGGTGGTGCTCTGAATTCAGAATATTGCCATTCTTGAATATTTCTGTCAAATTGTTTTTTTTGATTTTTCGAGCATAAATTTTAAATCATCTTTCAGGGTCAAAGCTGGCTTTTGGCCTTTAGTGGCCAATGGCCGGCTTTGATCCTGGTTTTAGATAAGCAATTAAAGAATGCTGCAGAAGCCGCGGCGAGCTGTGACCATATTTTCTTTAACAACGCTATCAGATTCCGCTGGCTTAATGTCCATCACTGAGTCTTCTCGAGGCATTTGAGTTGTCGTTGACGTGCTTTGAAAGAACGGGCCAACTGCGCATGTATACAAAAATTCACAGCAATGTTTGGTCGGCTTCATCCAAAAAACATTCGATTTTTAATGATTAAATGATGTACTGGCTGACGATGAGGTAGTAGCCTGTTGTGCTAATGCTGTCTCTTCTCGTCTCATTTCATTTTGCTGTTTCATTTCTTCTGTAAAACTGGGTCTTCTTGTTCGATTTTCTCTTCTGATCTCTTGTGATTGTTGTGATTCTAGAACAAGCCGTGACTTCTGTGACTGTTCTAATTCGGTGACTAATCGATCAATTGTGTTCTTAATTGCTATATTAGTTTTATTGTTTAATTCACTATATTTTATCGGATCCTTGGTTATAGGATCTGGAAGACTAGGTGGATTACCATGTGCAGCAAAATACTTGATAAGTGATTGTCTATCGTATGTTTGGCCTGATGAAACAGCGACCGGATCATTGATGATAGTAGTCGTAATAGGATCGATGAAATTTTGAAGCATTTCAGGTATGGTACTAGTACCACAGGCTTCGAAACGCTGACTAAATGATAAATAGGGTTTTAACTTTTCATAAGATTCAGAATATTTAAAAATTTCTACTAAAATTTTTTCATCTAAGCTTTTTATACCTGGAAATTCAACTTTATTGTAGATGTGATCACTTAATTCGATAAACATATAAAAGTCACTCATAGATTCAGGGATCTTGTTTACCCTGGAGTAAGCAATGCTGCGTTGTAAATAGGCATCGGCAATAGTGGGAGCTAATTGAATCAGTGTAGCTTGAGTATAGGTGATATTTTTCTCTCTATCATCAATACCACGGATTAGATCATACTCAGAAATGTGAGGTGATAACTCCATACATCTAGTCAATTTTTCAATGGCTTGGTCATATCTATCATGCATAAAATCATCCATGCCATTTTTATACGCAGCTTGAATCTCAAGGTTTAATGCTTCTTGTTCTTTTCTAAAGGAAATTGCTTCATCTAGTACTTCTACAATTCCATAATTTCCTGATTTAGCCGCTTTATCACGAGCAGTGTTACCCGAAGAGTTTTTATAGTGAATATCAATATTTTTAAATTTCAACAGTGCTTTTAAAGTAGTGAGTGATCCCATTGAAGCAGCGTTTATCAAGGCAGTGTTGTTTCCTCTTTCTGTCGCATTAATATCAACTTTATATTCTATTAACAACATCTTGGCGATTTTTTTTCTATCATAGATAGCAGCATTATTTAGATATGGGATATATCCACCGTTGATATCTGCTTCGTGTTCCAACAATAATTTAACAATATTAGTATCATCACCACCATGAATAGCAGCAGATAATGCTGTCTCAGTTCTCATATCCTCTCTACAATTTATGTGATTAACATCGGCCTTATATTCTAGTAACATTTTAATGATATTTAAACGCTGATAATCTGCAGCAAATATTAATGGTGTGTTACCATCTTCTTCAACAGCGTTAACATTAGCTTTTCTTTCCAACAAGTTTTTCACTTCATTTTCATCACCAGCAATAATAGCTGTAGTAAGGGGGCTGTAGCTTTGCATATGATTCTCGTTTTGCTAATTAAGTACGTTAAAATGTTCATTATTCTTTATTTTCATTTAACAGCGTAGTTTATATAGCTTGTCAAAAATAGTAAATACGTAAAAAATACGTACTACTTTAATATCAAGCTCATGCATTGCGGTATATTGATACGATCGCTTATTGTGATCGCACGACGGGAAATTAAATAATAATTGATAAATTCAAAAGATTTTTGTGAAATAGCCTTTCAGGAATGTAATTAATAAAATCTTCATTCATCGCTTTTTCAATTAAATCTGACTTGGTATGGCAATGTAATTTTAACTTAATATTAGATATATGTTTTTCAACAGTTCGATTTGAAATTAACATAATCGATGCTATTTGTGTGGCAGTCTTACCTCTCACTAAATAATATAAACATTCATTTTCACGATCTGTTAATTGTGAAAAAAATGAATTTGTTATTATATAATTTCTGTGATTAAGAGAATCTTTATCAAAATATTTTTTATCATTATTTATGATCCTGGAAATAAGATACGGATCAAGATGAGACATTTCAAAACCTTGAAAGATAGTAGCTATAGCATTATTATTTTTGTCGATGAGAGGTGATTTGTTTGTGTAGATTATTTTAATTTCATCATTTCGGTAAGGATGAATATCAAGAATTTTCAATGTGGTTCGTTCGTCTATGACCCGTTTATTTTGAAGCTTATAAATATCAGCACATTCGGTGATTTTGCAAGGCACATTTTCAATGGGAACCCCATAAGCATCCTCGGTTTTATCATAACCAATGATATAGGCACAACGTTCATTGCAATAATAATTAATACGATTATCCTTATCCATGCAAAGAATATACCCGGGTAAGTACTTTAAAATGCTCGTCTCATTAGAATCCGTGATCAATGAATCTTTATTAAGGAAATACATATCTATTTAACCAGTTTTAGTCATAAATAAACGCACACTTTAGCATAATTAATGCTCAAATAGAATACAATAGTAGATAAAGAGTAAAAAACTATTTCAATCCGGAATTATGTGGTATTTTATAACTAATTGAAAATTATAGAATAATTTGTTATGTCGTAAATTTTCATCATCTGCTAAAATAAATGGCCTCAAAACTGATTCTTCAATTAATGTAGTATCGGTTGGATTATTCAATAAAAGGAAAAATTTGATGATTAAAGATCAAAGCTTGCCTTCTGTCATATTAAATGTGATTAGGAATCAGGCCACCGAACCGCCAAATTCTGGAACATATCATCATCCGCCTGGCGCAGGTACGTATTTATGTCGAGGGTGTGGATTAGCGTTATTTCGGGTTTCTATGCAATTTGATTCCCATTGTGGATGGCCAAGTTTTGATGAATATATTCCAAATGCAATAGCAGAACGTCTTGATAAAGACGGCAAACGGATGGAAATTGTGTGTGCCCGATGTCATGCCCATCTTGGACATGTTTTTTATGGAGAAAGCTTAACAGATAAAAATATACGCCATTGTGTAAATTCTATAAGTTTAGATTTTATTCCAAATAGTGAAGTATTAGATACTGAGGAAGCTATCGTTGCAGGTGGATGCTTTTGGGGCGTTGAGCACTACTTAAGACGACTCACTGGCGTATTAAGAACAGAGGTAGGTTATACCGGAGGCCATCAAGAAAACCCTGCTTATGATGAAGTATGCAGTGGATTAACAGGCCATGTAGAAGCCGTGCGAGTGTTATATGATCCACAAAAAATTTCATATGAAGATATATTACGACATTTTTTTGAAATACATGATCCAACGCAACAAAAGGGTCAAGGGCCAGATATAGGCAGTCAATATCTAAGCATGGTTTATTATTATGATACGGCCCAAAAGACTATGGCAGAAAAGTTAATTCAACTGCTTAAAAAGCATGGATATGCTGTGGTAACAAAATTATTGCCGATCAGTATTTTTTGGCCGGCAGAGACGTATCATCAAAGTTATTATGAAAAAACAGGAAAAAATCCTTATTGTCACAAAGTAACGAAACGATTTTAATAAATGATAAGCCTATGCTTTTGACATAATAGAACGTTTTAGTTATAACATCGATAGGCTCTCACACGAGTGGTTTTTTGGCTAACAGTCGTTAACGATTGCAATAATTCACAATTTGTAAATATTTTTTTTACACAAGTCGATATTTTATTTGATTGTGGGTAATAATCAAAATAAAGAACTTCATTTATTTTTTTATCTCGTATTCCACTTAAAAATGCTTTATTCCACATATTGTATTCATTTTCAGGCCCGCACCCTAATGCATAAACTTGTGGTTTATTAGGTAAAAAAAATGCCAATGATGAAGCTAATCTCCAGCTCGTTGTCACAATAGGTAAATGATATTTTTCATAAATCGGGCGTGATTTCATAACTAAAAGATGATCATGATACGATTTGTCCATGGCGGCATGAAAAAAAAGATAGCTTATTAAGAAAAAAATAACAATGCCCAAATAAGCAATGCATGTTAGTAAAAATAATTTGCGCAGACGAAACTGAAATAAAATATGGCCATAAATAATAACACTCGAAATAGTTATAGGAAGCAGCCAATGTTTTGCTATTTTATGGTGCAAAGAAAGATAAAGAAAAAAGAGTATGCTAAACAAAAATGTTACGTACAAAAATCGCAAACATTCATTTTTTTGAATGTCCTTGTAACAAAAAAATAATGCCACGATGGGAACTATCAGTAATAGATTAAGTTGTTCTACGATTCTTGAAAAATGACCACACAGTGAAACAAATGGCGGTAATGTATTGAGATGCGCGTTTAATTGATAGGTAAAAGAAACCCAATTATGTTGGAAATTCCAAAAAATAACGGGGCTAAACAAAATTAAAGAAAGTATAGCTGAAAAATAGCTGTGCTTATTTAAAAAAAATCCCCAATGTTTTGGATGTAGTATCATAAATAACAAAAAGGAAATAATTAATATAATGCCAGTGTATTTTGAAAGCATAAGTAAGGAAAAACATAAACCAATGAAATAAATATCTATTGTTTTATTAAATCTAATATATCGAATAATGACATAAATGGATGCTGCCCAAGTGACTATCATGGCGTTATCGTAAGTTACTGATAGAAATAAAAACTGAATGATGAGTGGCGATAGTATCCACAAAAGACATGTCATTGCTGCGAAATGGGTATCATCCTCTATCAATTTGCTGCTCTTATAAATAAAAAATAAGGTTATATAAAGAGATATCAAACCTAAAAAATTAATGGCATGAATATAATGCCCGAATACACTATTAAAAAATCGCATAACATAGGCAATCATGGGTGGGCCATCAAAATAAGATAGTTCTAAGTGCCTTCCCCACTCCCAATAATAAAACGAATCCCCGTTTGGGATTACAAAAAAGGAACTGATAAATAATAAAAAAAACAGAATTAAAAGTAAGTATTTAGATTTTTGTGCTGAAATCAGTTCAGATTTATGAATATCCATTAATTTTCTTCTCCTAATTATTAAAAATGGGAGATAATATCTCAACAGATGAAATTCTTCCTGCTGGAGCTCGAGTATTACCCATCATTTGTCTAAACGACAAATTGAAGTCTTACATGAGGGAGGCTTAATTAATTGGGTTAAAACCCCCTCCAAATTGCCTGATTAAGCATTTGCCTTAGCTTCCCATATAATAATGTGTTCATGTTTTACAAGGGTCACTAAATATTCTAAAGCTTTTTCAATTTCATAAATTCTTTCCTCCAATGATACCGGTCCAAGTTGCGAGAATACATATAAAAGTATTAAAGAATATGTTCATTACTGCGCCTGCCCAGTTTCCATTTTCAAATAAATTGATAGTTTCTATCGAAAAAGAAGAAAAAGTTGTGTAGCCACCCAATAACCCAATAAGTAATAACGCTCTAATCTGTGGCCCTATGCTATCAAGTCGCTCTAAAGTTAAGACGAAGAGCAATCCCATCAAAAAACATCCGCTTACATTGACAACTAATGTGCCATAAGGGAACTGCCGGCCCAGTAACAAGTAGGCACCATTAGAAATCCAATAACGCAGCACGCCTCCAAAACCTGCACCAATGAAAATCAAAAAGATTTCAGTCAATGAATGATCCTCTTAGTTAATACAAGATTCCAATTGTTTTAAGAGCATTATTGGGATTAATTTTTTACTTATATATACCTGATTATTATGCTCTTATTTCTGAGCTTAATCAATCTTCGTAATTTTGTAAATATATTGACCTCATTAATGGTATATAATAATAAGTACAAGATTTGGGAGGTTAGTATTATGAAATTCTCAAAACCGCATTAAGTCGGATGAAATATGCGTCGTCTAAAAATTGTAATTTTTGATTTCTAAAACGAGGAGGCGTGTTATGAAAAATAAAATATATATTTTTTTAGTCACGTTGTTTTGTACTTTTAGCCTTATGACTGTACTTAATATTGCTGAGGCTGGTTGTAGATGGGTTCCTGCGCACTATCATCATGGTGTTTTGTATGCAGGACACAAGGTGTGCTGGCGTAATCATTACTATCGTAATCATTACTATCATCGTCATTGCGGTTGGCGGTATGGTCGAAGACACTGTTGGTGAGTATGTCAAGGGTATTGGTATTTGGTGTTTTTTGTATTTTTTTGCCTGTTGTTGGGAGCTTATCGCGCTGCGGATAAAAGCATCCGATGAGGGCTCACAACCGCATTGAGTTGGATTTGCAAAATAAGCTAGAAAAAAATGTACCTGACTGGTATGCTGATTTATTTTATGGGTTCGATAAAAAGCAGGAAGCCAAAGAAGATTTTAGTGATTTGTTTTATGGCTTAGATGTGGACTTGTCTACATTATCAGATAAGAATGAACATGAAAAAGAAGTGGGGAATGATCAAGAAATTAAGTTTTGAGATAACTGTTTGATCAATGTTCGCCGGACTATGTGTGATGGGCGTTATAGCAAGTTATCAACGAGTGTATCCACAGAAATTGTGGATAAAAGTTTTATTAAAAGGCGTTATTCTATGTTTTCAGTAAAAAAACCAAAAAGACAAAAATTTGTTTTAGACAGTGAAAAAATTACGGCAATGGAATGTGACGAGCATTTTTGTTTTATTTCAGGAAATTTTTCAGATAAAGTTAAAAAATTTGATCAAGGCATCAATAGTAACCTGAGTTGTACTGAATCTGAAATTGCCATCACAAGACTTATGGTATCAGAACATGACATGAAGCCATTAATAACATATCTATGTAAGTTTGAGCCAAAATTTAAATCTTTAAAGGATGAATTAGAAAATCAAACTTTTAAACGTAAAGGCCCTTATGAGCTTATGAAAGAAGCAAGGGAAAAGGCTTGGGAACTCGAGATGTTTGGTCCAAGAACTACAAGCTTGACTCAAAAAGCCCCCGATTTTTATCAAGATTTTCCTTCATCTTTCCCTACGTTTCATCGTGGGCATTTTGAGAGGATCCCCATGAAAACATTTACTGATGCAAAAAATCATTATTTCAAAAAAAATTATCAAGAAGCCTTAAAATGTATAAATGAATTTATATCAGAGCATTTAGAATCAAATCCTTATCCACTTTCTCATGAAAAAGGATCGCCACCAAAGCTTTATCATGATGCTTATCATTTAAAGGGACTTTGCTTAATAGGGTTAGAAATGTGGGATGATGCTCTAACCGCGATACGTTGTGCGCGAGATGCAGCTGATTTAATTTACACTAAAAATAGTATTCAACAAAAAGAAATTCAATCTTTATTAAATACATGCTTAAACAATCTTGAGGTACTTCCACATAAAAAAACATTTCGGAAGTAAGATAAGGATAGTTATTTTTATTCGTTGGTCAGAAAACTTATTATGTACTTCTAGTTGATTCACCCTCTTTATTGCAATTGAGAAGAAAATATAACCTTCCTGATCTTTTATCTTTTAAAGGTTATTCAATAGGATTTCATATCACAATAGGTGTAAAAATTTAAAAACATTATATGAGATATCAGATTAAATTGGCACAAAAATTACGAGATTGTTTTAGAGTCATTATCTAATCATATATTTTCTTCTTTTTACCGGAAAAATGTCGTTCTTTAAGAGTACTATTATTATATTTGTCAGTAGTCGCAATACTCGCATGCCCAGCATCATCTCTTACATGAATGATGGGTCTCCCGCGTTTATTAATATCATCTGAAATACCGGTATGTCGTAACCAATGAACGGTAGCTTCCGACATAATTGAGGCATCTTCTTTTTCACCATTTTGAAATAATTCTTTTGTTGTTTCATCGAAGCATTCTTGAATCAGTTGTCTTATCATTCTAATGCTTGATACGGCTCCTTGTCCTTTTGACTTAGGAATAAGTGGATAAGTTTCATTAGGAGAGGGCAGCAATGAAAGTCCTAAATGTTTTCTCCATTTTTTAAGTGCATCAATCATGCTATCACTAACCGTAATTTGTCGCTCCTTATTTCCTTTCCCGACTGTCGTAAACCACCAATTGTTATTTCCATCTTTATGAAAATGCCCCATCACGGGTATCCAGCGATCACTCGCAATCAATTCTGAAATACGTAAATACATAAGATACATTGCAGTAATAATAAATAATGTTCTTTGATATCTATCAGGATTTAGCTCTGCCATTTTATATGTCGTATTAATAAGACATTTCCATTGAGATTCTGAAAGACATGGAATTGTTGAGGTTGTTTGTTGTTTGCGAAAGAATTTACTTTTTTGCCTTATTTGTAGTACAGGATTAATTTCTAAAATATTTTCATTAATTAAATGAGTATAAAAACTTCCAAGGATGACAAAAGTTGTTTTAATTGATTTTTGGGAGAGAGAATAGTCATCTTTATTTGGTTTTTTACCTTTAGTAATTTCTGATTTACTAATGGTTGTTACAAACGGCCGCCATTCTGGATTGGGTAATTTTTTATTATCTTTTGTGATAAATCGAGCTACAGTTTTTAAACCAATCCATGATTTTAATGGCTTTTGACAAAATTTAATGTAATTTTCTACATCTTCTCGTCGGAGTTCAAGTATGGATTTTTTTGTAACAAGCCAAGACCAATGTAATAACCGTTCGATTTCCTTTCGATAATTAAGAAATGTTGCTTGATTTCCGTTGTAAAGGCGTAGAAATTGACAAACAGTTTCAAAATCACGAATAGTGTAATTTTCCAATGAGTTTAAATGAATAGGTATTTGAGTTGGCTCGACTGTATCAATAAGAGGATAGGGTATAAGTTTTTTCATTTAATCACCTATAACTGCATATGACGGGTTTTTGGCGGCATTATGGCGTTTTGCTATTTCCAAAATAAATCATTTTTCCAGTCAGATTGAAATCCCATATGTTCAAAAGGAACATATTTAGAATATTTTTCAAATAAATGAAATAATCTTTCTTTCCACTTAGAGCCTGGCGAAATTGCTTCGTTCAATTTATCAATTACATAAGCCTGCATATGAAAAGTATTCTGGGAACATTTAAGATTACTTAATGCTTCAAAGTGCTTAGGCGAGTATACAAACCATCTATTCCATAGGCGCGAATGATGAGCACAAATATTTCTTGTGTAACGAAGAGGCTCTAAAACTGAAATCATAACACTCGCGTGAAAGCCAAAGACTTTGCTTATCATTTTTTTATCTTTTAATTCTTTTAAATTATTAAATAAACTAGTACATTTTCCAAATGATAAGCATTCCATCATCATCCAGCTAGGTGGGTAGTCAGGGTGATGATATTTTGTATAGTAATGTTTTAAAAAATCTTCTTTTTTATCTTTGCAGATTTTCTTAATTTCATTTACAAAATACTGATGCGAGCTTATTTTCTTTTTTTTGGTTTTATCTGGCTTGCTTTTAATCCAGCTTTCTTGAAATGGTTCTTTTGAAAGATACCAAAGATTGCCATATTTTTCTGACAAAACATTAGTTAATGCGGCTCTCAATGCGATTTCTATTCTTTCAAGTGCATCAGAAAGATGTAACCGAAGTTCTCTATCAAAAACATAGATTTGCCATATCTGTTCAAAAGTTGAGTCAGGTTTAAAGAGATGATCATCATTATCGTTTTCTACTAAAAAAGGTTTAAAGTATGCAGATAAACGATAATAGCCGACAGTTTCTAAACAAAAACGAGCTTGATCTAAATTATTTATTCTGAGTTTACGTTTGGTTAGGAGATCAATTTGATCATTGATTAATAACGATTTTTTGCCAAACTTTTTTTTCTTATCCATAAAAAATAACCCACCTGGTGCGCATCGTTGAGAGGCGTGGCGGGCTTGGATATAGTCATTATAGGCCAAACGCACTGCCAATTCAACTGAAAAATTATTAAAGAAATATCATAGACTTATGGGATAATATGCCATAAAATTGTGCTCATGTAAATAGCCTATAATCAATATTATAGGCTATTTTAAATAATGCGAAAAAAGATATCATCCTAATGCTAATAAATGATTTTAAAGTTGATATTAATGAACAAAGCAAAGGCGGCCTCACAGCATTAATGCATGCTGTTTATTGTAGATATTGGCATAAAAATAATTTAGATATCTTAAAAACATTATTGCAATTTGATAATATCGATTTAGATTGTAGAAACGATCAAGGTGAAACTGCTCGAGATATGGCAATAAATAGGAATCGTAATAGCGCTAAAGGAAGTGCATATCTGGATTGTGTTGAATTGATTGATCAAGCTGCTATGCAACAGTCCAAACAGTTAGTTGCACGCCCTGGTTTTTAAATATAAAGAACATAACAAATAATGAATCCCAACTAAACCTAAAGGTATAGTTGGGGTTCTGCGGAAAAAGTACAATGACCGGAAGTCTCAGATTTTTCAATATATTACAGTAATAAATAATATTATATATGTTTCAAGATATTTAACAGTAAATACGTAAAATCTACGTATTTACCAGGATGTTCAAAACAAATACAATACGCTCAATCAATTGATACGCACATTTTAGCAAACCGAGGGTGATAATGCTTCGTTCAAATCCACAAGTTTTTAATAAAGAAAAGAAGTTTAACAAATGCTAACACACCAGCAGCTTGTAAATAAAATTGACGAATGCAAATATCCTATAGGCAAGAAAGGCATGTGTTTTGGTGTCGCTATCATGGGCGCTCAAGCTGTTATGGCGAGAGATATTCAAACATTTCATCGAAGAATAAAATTACTAGAAGAAATAGAAAAAGGTAAACTTCATGAAGCAATTGAAGCTGCAAAAAAAGTACAAGAAAATTTGCATGAAAAAGTAAGAGTTGCTATCAAAAATAAATATTTAGATAACCCTTTAAGTAAAGCTTATTACCAGGAACTTAGTGATGCGTTCATCAATGAAGATAAAAAACTATCTATAAAAGAAAGTGATTTACTTTCGATAGATGAATTTTTTCAAGATCTTTCTTTAGGTTATAAACCAACAAACTTTCCTCAGTTATTCGGAAATAAAATACTTCCCGAACAATATAGTCATATTTTGATGTCTGACAGTGCGCCTACACTGGAGAAAATGGAAGACCGTACATTAACTATGGTATTAAAATATGATGTACTCACAGCTTATTGGGTTGAGAATGAAACAATAAATTCTAAATCATTTAAAATAGCTGAGGTTGAAGCAATTTATGCAGATCTTCCCAAAGTGGGGGAGTATTCTTCTGATGTAACACTGATTGAAAAAATCGCATCAAAGTATGGTAACACGCTTCCTAAGTGTCAAGATGCCGCGCTTACTTTTCCTAAAGTATTGCCTAAATCACTCACTCAACAAAAAGATGGCATTGAAGTTCCGGCCATTTCCAGTCTGCGTAAGTGGAGTGGTTTATATAACAATAATGAGCTTAAAAATTACTTCGAGCTGCTTACAAAAAATTTCACAAAACACAACCTAGAATTGCCCGTTACATTTTTGTTAGCCAGCGGGAACCATACCATTATGGTAAGTTATGAACCCGATATACAGGCCTGGCGGGTTATTGATGCCAATCAATTCATACTTGTCGATAAACCAACAAACAATTTAGATAAACTTAGTGCATGGGTGATGAGAGCTTTTTTTACTAATGACAGTGTACCATTAGCAACCGAGGTTTTTTGTCATCATGATTCAAAAGAAAAAACGTTACTAAGCTTAACTACATGTCAAGACGATGATGTTTGGAAAACCATGCATAAGGTTACACCAGAGAAAGCAAAGCTTACAGACCTACATAACTATAGTTGGTTAATGATTGCAGCAAAAGAAGATTGCATTGATGTTGTTAAAGAATTAGTGGATCACAAAGCTGATGTTAATCAAAAAAGCAATGATGAAAGTAATCCGCTTATTGCTGCTGCTCAGGAAGACCAGGTTGAAATAGCAAAATTTTTACTGGAACATAAAGCTGAGGTTGACTATTCAATACAAAAAAAAGATAAGGGGATAGGTACAACAGCGCTTTTATCAGCAGTTGCTAAAGATAATGCGGAAATTGTAAAGCTTTTGATTGATTCCAAAGCAGATGTTAATCAACCGAATTATCAAGATGCAACTCCTCTTTTTGTTGCTGCAGAAGAGGGACATATTGCTTCTTTAAAAGTTTTACTTACTAAAAAACCTGATATTGATAAATCCACAAAAGATGGATATACGCCATTATGTATGGCAGCCCAAAATGGGCATCTTAATACAGTTGAAGCATTAAGTAATGAATCAAAATCTAGCATCGATAAAATTAACAATGAGGGAGAAACACCGCTTTTTAAAGCTGCACAACAGGGGCATATAGAAGTAGTAAAATGGCTGATAGAACATGGTGCTGCATTTAAATCAGCGAGGAAAGATGGAATAGCTCCACTTCATATAGCTGCCTATAATGGTCATAGTAAAGTCGTTGAGCTTCTTCTTGCTTATGGCGAAGATGTTAATATAACAGAACCTATGACTGGTGCAACGGCTTTATATATGGCCGCTCAAAATGGACATCTTGAAACCGTTAAGATTTTACTCGAAAAAAAATCAGATATTAATCATATTATTCGTGATGGTTCTACGCCATTACAAATAGCGGTAAAAAATAATCATGTTGATGTAGCGAGATTTTTATTACAGCGTGGTGCAGATGTTAACAAAACTTCAATATATGGAGTAACTCCCCTGGTGATGGCTGTTTTTATTACTGAGGATACCAATATCATTAAATTATTACTTGATACGGGCGCAGATATTTATAAACCATTTAGAATTCCAACAAGAAATTCAGATTGTAATGCATTATCAGATTACTCATATATAAAAAATCCTGAACTTGTGAGATTCTTAGAACCTTATCACTTTATTAATCAATTAAGAACGGATAATTATAATCATCTAGCGATATTGAAACTTAAAAAGATTTATTCCTCTTACCAAGGTCTGAAAGAATCTGTCAAAAATTTTAAAGAATTAAATGAGTATTTGAAAAATGCGATAACTTTGATGAATAAGTATAAAAATAGTTTTTATTCAAATCCTACTTTAGATAAAATTATTGCTGATCTAGATCAATCTATTCATGATAGTTTTTATAAATTTTCTTTAGCTAATAATTCTCAAAAAGAAATCGAAAGCATTGAAACTTTAAAAGCTTGTATAGATAAATTTTTATATGTTAATTCATCGTTACAACCAGAACAAAAGCTAGAATATCGTTGGAAGCAATACAGAGCAGATTTAGATTTGCATAAAAATAAATTTAAATTATGCACTACCGAAATGACATTGTTTGATTCTCGTAGCACATTAAAGTCTACTGTGCCTAATGATTCACAAAAAACATGTGAAAATGAACAAAAAAATAATCGGTCATTATGCATTCAAAATTAACGAGGTATTAAAATGTTATCGCACGCAAACGATCTATCTTTCAATTATCAACATTTTGCTGACTATCATCTTAGTAAAGAAAAGATTAGAGAAGCGGTAGCCTATGCTGCCTTGGTTGCTATTCATGGAAATGATTTGTTTCATTTTACACAGAATTTATCGAGACTGAAAAATTATCAAGCCGATGTATTAAAACAAAAAATAGTTGAAGTTACAAGTAAATGCAAAACATTGCACTCTACGTTTACTGAAGACGAAAAAATTGTTCTTGAGTTAAAAACATTTATTGAAAATATATCAAAACAAGATATTTTTCCTAAAAATGCTGAACATATTGATATATTTTTAGGTATCTTTAAGAAACTAAATTTAGAATATCTTTTTTCAACATTAGAACAATGCGTAGACGAGGAAACGATTTCATTTGTTTTAAACACAACAAAATATGCTTTAACTATCAGCTATTGTAAGAATTCAACTCCCCACTGGACATTTGTTAATCCTGATCAATCATCAGTTCAAATGTTTGATGCTAAAGAATTACCAGAAAAAATATGTGAATCTATGATTTCCAACCAATCAGCTAAATGTGTGTTAGAAATGTATTGCAATAAGGAAAATTACGCTCTAATAATTCAAAAGACTAAACAATGGCGGGAACAGGCAGAGGATCTAACAAAATTTTTACCCACTGAACCAAGTGAATTAGGGAGTGAATTATTTAGTGCGATACGAGGTCGTAATACTTACCGAGTCAAACAGTTATTAGCTGCTAAAGCAGATCCAAACATACAGGATGAACAAAAGAACACGCCTGTTATGACGGCAGTTCTTCTCAATCAATGCGAAATACTTCAATCTTTGATTGATCATAAAGCCGAAACTAAAACGGATAATGAAAAAAGACCTGCCCTTTTGACAGCCGCTATAAATAAAAATAAAGATACCATGCTTGCTTTATTGAAAGCAGACGCAGATCCTAACAGTAAATTTAATGACATCACGCCACTATTTTATACTGTATATGATGAACAACCCGATTTAGTAAACTTATTGCTAGAATATAAAGCGAATCCCGATCAACAATTCTCTTCAGGAACCACATTATTTAGTTATGCACAAAAAAAGCATAATAAAGTTATAGAAGACGCTTTAGACAAAGCAGGCGCCAGTCATATACCTGATCGACAAGATTTTTTTCTTGATCGCATGAATAAAACAGGTTTGAGAAGACATAATGGTCGTGGTACTTGTTTTGGACTTGTGTGTGAAGCCACACAAGATTATTTTGATGAAGGACTTCAAAAATTAACAGGACAGGTAGAGACTATTGCACGCACACCTATCGATGAATTTAAGCCTTTTGCTTCCATCATCAAAAAGAATAGAAAAGAATGGTTACAACGTGCGCTCGCTGAGGTATGTGATGTATGGACTAAACAAACCGGCCTTACGTTGACCTCTGATAAACTTTGGTTGAACAAGTTGTCCCTTGCTGAAATCAAAATTCTCCTTAATATAACGGAAGAATTGGATGAAAAAACTTTACATCAACAATTTAACCAATTTTTAATAAAAAATGTTTATAAAAAAATTAGAGAGTATCGAGAAACAGAAATCAAAACTCATCCAGAAATGGAAATACCCTATTTATTTGAAGAAGTGGATGCTTATCATATAGCAACGAGTTATTTTGAGTTTTATCCCAAAGGTTTCTTTGTGGAGATGCAAAATTTTTTACAAGGGTTGCCGCTATTTGCGTCAATGACATTGGATCCAGAAAATATTGCGCAAGCAGATTGCATTAATGGCATATATACAAAACGTGAGTTAGAGTTTTATTTCACAAGTCTTTCTGATGCTTTTAAAACATACCCGGGTAAAATTGCATTTCAATTAGGAAATTTTCACCATTTTATCGCCCTTTTTCCTTCACCCAAAGGGACAATAGAATGGCATTTATTTAATCCAGATCATATGCCAGTTTGTAAGGTTTCTAGCAAAGAATTAGCAAAATATGTTTTATCAAGTTTTTGTTCCGAGCAAGTAGTATTTATTCATTTAGAAATCTATGTGAATCGTAAAGATTTGAACATTGCAAAGGAATGCATTCAGCAATGGAAATCACACCCATCTTGGCAAGCCATGCAAACGATTACTCCACAAAAAGCACAAATGGTGGATGAATTTAAGTGTAGTTTTTTGCAGTTTGCCGTTATATATAATGAGTTACTTTTGAGTAAAATTCTCCTAGAAATGAAGGCTGATCCTGATTATGCGGACGAGAAAGGGAACACAGCATTACGTATTGCTGCACAAAATGGGAACGTTGAGCTTATTAAATTATTACAATCTCATGGCGCATCATTAGAACCCACTACGGATCAAGGCGATACACCTTTACATATTGCAGCCCAAGTAGGGCAACTCGAAGCGGTTCGGTATTTGCTAAAAGAAAAAGTGGATGTCAATTGTAAAACGAATGTTGGCACTACTGCTTTAATTATAGCGTCTAAACATGCTCATATCGAAGTAGTTCGGATATTAACGGATGCAGAAAATGGCCATGCCGATTTGCAAAGTCGGCCATTTGCTACAAATAGTCATATATTTTGGAATAGAGTGCCTTCTACAGACCCAACTGATATTATATTGACATATTCTGAGAATACGACGATTGAAGTAAGGAATGAAATAGAACGAGTTTTAGGAAAATATTAGGTGCTGAAGACATGACTTTAGCGGGTGTTCCGGCAATTGTTAAAAAATCCATGCCCGAATTTCGGCGGCATCAATAAATAAATTAGCTATAATAGTAAAGAATTATTGATCATTTGAATTGAGATACGTCATGTTTAATTTTGAAAAAAGAAAAGAATATTATCAGGCATTATTGAGTAAAAACTCAGAATATGAGGGTATTTTTTATGTAGGTGTGGTAACCACAGGAGTATTTTGCCGACCCACTTGTCCTGCAAGAAAGCCAAAATTTGAAAACTGTGAGTTCTTTGCCACAGCTAAAGAAGCCTTACTTGCTTCATTTAGACCTTGTGAACGTTGCCGGCCTTTATCTCATCCTAATCAAATCTCGCCCATCGTGCAAATGCTAGTACAAGCTATAGAAAATAATCCAGAAAAACGATGGAAAGAACAAGATTTTCATGAATTATCTATTGATATCTCAACTGCAAGAAGGCAATTTAAAAAACGTTTTGGCATGACATTTGTTGAGTATGCAAGATGTAGACGTATGGGGTTAGCATTAAAGCATATTAAAGAAGGAAGCGCAGTCATTGATGCACAATTATCTGCTGGATATGAATCTAGCAGTGGTTTTCGTGATGCTTTTTCAAAAATAATGGGAGCTGCACCCACTCGCGCTCATCATCTCGTTTTAAAAGCATCATGGTTGGATACTAAGCTTGGGCCCATGGTTGCCATAGCAGATGATCATAGTCTCTATTTATTAGAATTTGTTGATCGACGTGGACTAGAAAATGAAGTTAAAAAGTTAAGAAAAAAATTAAGTGCTGCTATTATTCCTGGTGAAACAAACATTATCAGAAATGTAGAATCAGAACTGGCTCATTATTTTGATGGAAAAAGCATGGAGTTTAAAACACCTATTCATTTAATAGGTTCAACTTTTCAAAAAAATGTTTGGTTAGAATTAAGAAAAATTCCGCCTGGTGAAACTCGTTCATACTTAGACATC
The DNA here is from genome assembly GCA_013288655.1 of Gammaproteobacteria bacterium. GTDB lineage: Bacteria > Pseudomonadota > Gammaproteobacteria > DSM-16500 > DSM-16500 > JABDBK01. The sequence goes on from JABDBK010000015.1 coordinate 33,249, forward strand.
GCAAAATCATTAAAAAAGCCTACAGCATGTCGAGCTGTTGCTCGAGCAAATGGTGCAAATCAGATAGCGATTATTGTACCTTGTCATCGTGTAATAAATAGCAATGGTCAGCTTGGTGGTTATGCTGGCGGCATTGTTCGCAAACAATGGTTAATAGAACATGAAAAAAAATTCAAATAATGTGATTGTTACTTTGAGGTCCCAATGATTAAACAACGCTGTGATTGGTGCAAAAGTGATCCTTTATATATAGACTATCATGATAAAGAATGGGGTGTTCCAATCTACGAAGATAGGCTATTGTTTGAATTTCTTATACTAGAAGGAATGCAAGCAGGCTTAAGCTGGTTTATTATTTTAAAAAAGCGTGATGCATTTCGCGCAGCTTTCGCTAATTTTGACGCCATAAAAATTGCTAAATTTAATCAACAAAAAATTAATTTATTGTTAAACAATTCTGAGATCATTCGTAATAAATTAAAAATTACTTCCGCAGTTGAAAATGCAAAAGCTTTTTTAAACATAAAAAATGAATGGAATAGTTTTGCAGAGTATATTTGGCATTTTGTTGGCGGACATCCCATTCAAAATCATTGGGAGCATATCAAGCAAGTTCCGGTTAAAACATCTATTTCAGATGCAATGTCAAAAGACCTGAAAAAAAGAGGGTTTAAGTTTATAGGTAGTACTATATGTTATGCTTTCATGCAAGCTGTTGGAATGGTCAATGATCACACCATACATTGTTTTCGGCACAAAGAACTTAAAAAGCCATAAATAATTTTAATAAATCACGCTTACGCTTACATTTAAGTTTCTTTTTGATATTATTGATATAATCATCTACCGTACGATGGGATAAGCCAAGAATTAAAGCAGTTCCTCTTCCAGATTCTCCAGATAAATATAGTTCTAAACATTGTTTTTCACGATTAGAGAGTTTTCGATATGCTTCATTAAATATATTAGGATTTGTAGAATCTATACTATTCATTTTATTATTTTTTCTGAAAAATTCTTTATGAAATGGACTACGTTCTGGAAAAACAAAAGCACATGTCATGACGCCTATTATTTTTTTCGTAAATTTAGATTTTAATGGGTTTTTTATACTTATTTCTTGAGCTGTTGCATTATTATATAAAGTTAATGGTCCTATATTAATATTGGAAATATCTTTAGCGATGACTTCCATGTCTCTATGTCGTATGTTTAATGCTTCACCTTTTTTTAAAAATGCAAAATCCAGATCACTCAAACCTCGAAGATCAGTGAATTTGCTGAGACCACAATCTATGAGGACTTGTTCATTGAAGTCAATATAACGCCCTTTTTTATCTTTACAATGCAAATGAAGAGGTAAGCCATGCAGGCTTTCAGCGACTGACGCTGATAAATAATCAGGATTAGTGATGTGCATTATATTTTTTAATATATCTATCATAGAGTTATCTCAAAATTCGATGTTTTTATGTTGCTTGTCATACCCCGTATTTTTTACGGAATTGATTTTCATTTAATCATCATTATAATAAATGCATATATTATGGTCAATTGAAAATGCTTAATTTAAAAGACGAGATGTGATCAATGAACAATAGAAAATTACATGTTATGGAAAGAAACTTATTTGATGCTATCAGTTTGAGAAAGATTTCATCAGAAAAAAGACTCTCTCGCGTCAAATCTTGCATAAAACGTATTCGAAAAGCACGCGAAGCTATGTTTGATGTAAAAATTCCTAGTATTGACGCAACCTATGATGATGGTTTTACACCACTTATGCTTGCCGTGAGTCATGGCGACCAAGAAATAGTATATGAATTGATTGCCGCAGGAGCTGATTGTAATAAACAGAATAACGCTGGCGATACCGCATTGATTCTTGCAGCAATAAAAAACTATAAGGAGATAGCAGTGATGTTGATTAAGGCCGGAGTTAATTCGGAACTTATGGATACAAACGGATTGACAGCGTTAATTGCTGCTATGATTTTGAAACAGCTAGCTATGGTTAATTTATTACTTAGTCATAACGCTAAGGTTCATGATGTAGATGTTTTACATAAATTCTTGAAAGCGAATCATATAGTATCACCGCCTTATGTCACTTCAGCAGCTTTTGAACCAGCTCTAGAAATTAAAGAAGATAAAGGTTCTCCTTATGGCGCGGGTATAGCATGTATCGAAAAATATCCTAAAAATGGTTCAAACGAAGAAAGGAAACCTTTTGAAGATCAGTTTAATCAATTGTTAGATCAATATAAAATTTGGGGTAGAAAGCATGGTATTTATACTTTTGAGATAGAACAATTCATTCTTCTCTTGCAACAAAATTTTTTTCCACCCAGCCATTATGCAAATAAGCAAGAGCCTATTTATTTTGAAACCATCAAGAAAAATCTAGAAAAAATAATGCTTCTATTACAAAACGACCAGATTTCTCTAGAGAAACGAATAACTGCTTATCATGATTTATGCAATGATTTTGGTAATTGTGCTCCAGGATTACATCTGCACATTGAACATGCTCGTTTTTTTCTTTCGTCAAACATATCATTAAATTATTGGCTAGCTGATTTTCGTACTAATATCATAAAAGATTATGCTATTAAATATAACACGAAACACAATATTACTGAGATTTATAGTGTTCACACCGTCAAGCTTTTAACAGATGATGCAGACGTTCAAAACTGGAATCCTGCTTTTTCTGCTGGCCACGTCAATGATAAATATGCACCAAGGATAACAGAAAAAGATCGAGCTGATTTTCGTGACTATTTTGTGAGGGAATTCAATCCAACGGCTATTCGTCAGTGTATTCAACTGAATTTGCACGGAGAAATGAATAAAATTTTTGATACGTTAGGATTTAATATCAAAGATGAATGGAAGAACAGCAGTCATCTAAATTATGTAGAATTTACTAAACGTGCAACAAGTTTTTTGAAAAATTTAGGTATTAAGAGTCAGAATGACATTTTTGATTTTATTGAAAGCAATGATGATTTTACTCAATTTCGCCTATGCGAAGATGCGATAGTTAATATCTTATGTGAGCGAGTATTAAGTCCCGCACTTTATTTTGATTCAGATAAAAAAACGTATCTCGAGCTTGTTCCATCGAGTTGGGTTGATGTTAGACAAGTTCCACAAACGTTTAATTTTTCTGTATGGGATAGCATTCCTGATAAAGATTTACCATCCGTATTATATCGCGTGTTGAATGTATTGCCTAATTCATATATTGAAACTTTATTAGAAAACATATCCTTGGAAAAAATAACAAAAAGCAAATATTATGCGACTTGTATGGCTAATATTTATTATGCGACCCGCATAGCGAATATTGAAAATCCAGAAAAACGAAAATTAGTTGTTGATAAAATATCTCAACTATTTTTACAAGGTGAATATAAAAATGAAAAAGAGGAAAAAACCTTAAATCAGCATCAATTTTTTCAGCCTGGGACAAACAAGATGCTTGATAAGCTGCTTTTACATGTCGCCCGTGGTGAACAAGAGCAAGCGGAAGCAATTATTAAAATTAATCCCGAATTAATTTTTCAATCCGGTAATGTAGAAGATTTTTTTGGAAACACATTTATAGATTATTCCCCATGTCAATTGGCTGCCTATGCGCATGATGTGGATATGCTTAAGATGATGAAGCCTTATCTTAATCGAGTAAAAAATGGAGAAGAACAACTTTGCGTCATCGTAAAAGAAGCTGATGATGCCTCTAAAAATCAACACTCTTATGATTTTACTCTATTAGAGGCTGCAATTACACATGGCAATCCTGCAAAAATAGAAGAGGCTTTGCAGGCATTCAGAAAACACTTTGGACCTAGGGAAATAAAAAACGAAAAATCTTTTAATCTTGCAAATCTTCTTCATGCTTATGACATTTATATAAACAATTATCAGCTCTGGTCTGGGAAGCAATGCACATTATTTTGGTGTCAGGTTATCGGTTACCTACAGCGTTCGCTACCTGCTTGTTATGCTCAGGCTTTGTGTCAAGGGCTATATCGTATTACAGTAGATAATCAACCATTAGAACGTCAGCTTAAATTTGGACAGAATCAATCTTTTTATCCGAGTACAGAAGAGGGTCGATGTAGGTTAGGTTTTGATTTTGCAATACATGTTCTCGGACCAGAGTGGAAGTATATTAGTGTTTATGCTATTAGTTCTTTTGGATGCCCGGAAGAAACGCGAGAGGGCACGTATTCTCATTTAGAAAAATTGTATGAAACAAAAATGACAGAATTACGAGAGCTTGTGCCAGAACCTAATAGGATCAATAAACGAATGAAGCTTGATAGTTAGCAGAATTTTTAATGAGTCAGTCCTGGTACCATAATGATTTTTTATGGTACAATAACCCATAATTTGATCTAATTTAGGTAGGATAAATGAATTTTTCTTTAAGACAGTTGGACACCTTGCATCCCATGCCGGGCATTTCTTTATGGAAAAAAGACCCATACTCCGTATTAATTGATGTTAATCAAGAATATGCGCGTTTATTTGGCTTTAAGCGTGCAGAAGATGCTATTGGTAAAACAGACGCGGATGTACCTTGCCAAGTAGCAGATATGGCTGATGTTATCCAAAAAAATGATAGGGAGGTTTTAAGCACGAACAAACCCGTTAAATTCCTTGAAATTTTACAGGTTGCAAATGAGGAATGGAAAATCTTACTTATTGTTAAAACTCCATACCATGAAAACAATAAGGTTGCAGGAACTTCCGCTTATTGTGTTGAAGTTCCATATTTAAAATACAAGCAGCTAGGTATTAACCCTAAGATAGGCTCATTAAATCAAGCAAGCTATAGAATCATAGATGCCAATCCTTTGCTAACTCAGAAAGAGATCGAATGTTTGTTTTTTTTCCTTAGAGAAAAAACTGTGAAAGAAACCGGCTGTTTATTAGCAATCTCTCCAAAAACAGTAGAAAAGCATTTATCGTCAATTAAATCAAAGCTGGGATGTTCTACAAACTTGCAACTGATAGAATATGCGATTGAAAAAAATTATCTATACATTGTCCCAGAATCTTTATTACAGCTTCCACCATCAATCAATACAAATTTTATATCAAGTGATAAGTTGCAAATTTCAAAACGACAGCTTGATTGCTTATATTGTTTAGTCAAAGGAATGACAGCTAGAGAGATAGGAAAAAATTTGAATCTTTCTTCGAGGACAGTGGAAGATTATATTAATATCCTTAAAAAGCGATTAAATTGTTCTTCTCGCTCTTCTTTAATTTCTAAAGCTTTTACATTACAGGCTATTAAAAAGAAATTAATTCTATCTTAGTATTAACTATTTCTTTTCAGTCTTGCTTTATGCAAAGATATCATTCCGTATTTATAACGGGGTTGAATAATATGTATTTTATACGATAATGTTGCGAGTTAAAGTTAAAAAATGAGGATTTTATGCCAATAGATAATAATACAAAGAATTTAATAAAAAATAACGAGATAGCAGAACTTAAGCTCCTGATTTCGCGACAGAAAACAGATTTTGATTTTAACCATGCGCTGCAAGGAGCCGTTAGAGAAGGCCGTGCAGCTATAGTTGATTATTTATTAGATTCAGGCGCAAATCCTGATCTCTCCAATTTTAATGAATATGAGAACAATGAAGATAATGATATAACTCTTCTTGCTAAAGCAGCGAAAGATGGCAATAACGCTATTGTTGAGTCATTCATTAGACATGGCGCTAATATACCTTTAACTTTAGATGATGCTTGCAAAAGGATTCATGATCTGGATACCTACGGTCGCATTGTAAAAACATGTATGGATTATGCCATAGGCTGTGATTTCGACGCAAAATATGGTTTATCATTTTTAAGAAGACATTTGAAAGTTGATGATATATGTTTTATAGGTGTCTCGATCGCGGGGCAACCAGTCACTCGCGAACTTTTGAAACAATTCACCACATCGGATACGACAAACGCAATCATAACGCCTTTTGATTTAATGGTGTTTGTTGATGATGACGCCCGAAGAAATGCGATCGAGAAACGTTTAAATGAAATGCAGGAAAAAAGAGGCTTGTTAAGCAGCAACAGTGGTATTGTTAATTTAATTCCTTTAACTAGGGCTGCAGAAATAGGTGATATTGATGCAGTAAAAGCAAGGCTTCAAGCAGGAGTCGATCCAACTTCAGAAGAAAATGCATCAGTGCTTAGTTTAGCAGCCGAACATGGTCACAAAGAAATTTTTGAAATCATTCTTGCAGCATATACTAAAGATTCAGCAGATATGGCAATTGCTTCTGCGATCGCATTTGCAAAGAAAAAAAATCAGGTAAAAGTTGTTGAATTTCTTCAAGACTATCAAGATGTGAATCTACAGGATGATAAAGGGAATACCTTTTTGCATGAAGCGGCGAAAAAAGGAAATATTGCGCGTATGAGGAAGCTTCTTGAAAATGGTGCTAACGTCAATTTAGAAAATAAAGATGGGAAAACACCTTTGTATCTTGCTCTAGACCCAACATTCGATATACATATGGTAATCTCTACCACTTTAGATAATTATAATGAAGCAGTCAACACAACAGTCAAGATATTATTAGAGTATAAGGCTGATCCCAATAAATATAACGATACATCGCCGTTAGAATTAGCTGTGCGTACACGCAATGCTAAAGCAACAGCTCAACTGCTCCCGCTGACTGTCAAAAAAGAGCTGATTAGAGATGATTTACGAAGAGATCCATGGTATGTGGATATGATGTTTAGTATCGTAAGCAAAAAAGA
>JABDBK010000016.1:0-12849 GCA_013288655.1 Gammaproteobacteria bacterium
GTGCAATTTCTGTGTCACTTAAAGGAATGATTTTAGAAACTTCAGCAAGCATTTGAGGAATATTATGTATTTTATAGGGAAGTATATCTAAACTAAAAACGGGTACATTTTCAGCAAGCAAAACGCCATTTCTATCGTAAATAAGCCCTCGTGTGGGTTCGATTGGAACAATATCTAACCAATTCTTTTTAGACAAAGTGGTATAAACATCGTGTTGCGAAATTTGTAAATAACCTAATCGAATAATCAACAAAGCAATAAGTATAAGCATAATGACGATCGCAACAATACATCGCTGGGTCGTCAGCTGTATTTCCTGGACATGATTTTTGATAGTTATACGTCTTCGCATTTGGCAAGTTTACCGTAACAGCATTAGAAACGGTATCCTACATTGATGAATAATGGAATAGTCATACCACTATTTCTGTTGCATAAAGAACCATTAGAATAATGGAGTCCACCCATGCTTACAGAAAACTGTTGTCTTTTACCAAAACTGGCGCCTAGAGCAAGTTGATCTTGGAAGGAAAAATGCATTCCTAAATTACGTTTATAAATTCGTGTCTCGGTTAAATAAGAAAATCCTATGCTTAAGTCTATAAATGGTGTAATAAAAGAACTATTTTTATAATACACTCTGACGACAGGTGCGATAGAGTAAATATCTAAAGAACCATTAGTCGGTGCATCGTTAGACTTCGTATAGTCCCACCAGTGACCAAAACTTGCGTCAAAGTAAAGTTTAATATATGGCCAAATCAGACGTTCGGGTTGATAGAAAATGGATGCTCTGTAACCGTGCAAATTTTCAGGTTCGGAAACGATAAGAGGGTATGTGAAACTAACGCCAGGTCCTGAGTCGTCTGAAGCATTTGTAGGCTGTGTGAAACCAAATAATCCGATAATGATAATTAATAAACGTATGATTAACACGAGTGTTTTCCTTAACACATTATGGTTTGATCATAGCATTTAGAATAATTTTTTCCAACATAGCGATATGTTCATCACTGTCATTGAGTGCGGGTATATAGTGAAATGATTTTCCACCTGCCTTTAAAAATTGTTTTTTGCCGCGTATATTAATTTCTTCTAAGGTTTCCAAACAATCCGTTGCAAATCCAGGACAAATAACGTCTATCTCAGTTATCCCTTTTTTAGGTAAAGCAGTTAAAATTTCTTGCGTATAAGGTGATGTCCATTGGCCACGCCCCACTCTTGATTGAAACGAAATTGACCAGTCTGCATTAGGTAGTTGCAGCTTATTAACAACAGATTGTACCGTTTGTTCACAAAGTGATTGATAGGGATCGCCTAAATCTGTAAATCTTTTTGGGATACCATGAAAAGAAAATAATACATGTCTAGCTGATCCGCGTTCATGCCATGTTTTTTGAATGCTGACACATATGGCTTGGATATAAAGTGGATGGTTTGCGTAATCGTTAATGGTTTGAATCTCAGGTAATACATGCCATTTTTTTAAACCCTTGGCCATAGCATCAAAAGTGGCTGCTGTGGTTGTTCCAGAGTATTGGGGATAAAGCGGTAAAATAATTATTCGAGAGATATGTTGAGATTTAAGTTTATCTAATGCTTCTTCTATGGATGGCGAACTATAATGCATGCCTAATGCTACAGGAAGTTGCATTTTTTCTTCGAGTTTAGCAGCTATTTTTTTTGAGTAGACAAGCAGGGGAGAGCCTTGATCTGTCCAAATAGATTCGTAGAGTTTTGCAGATTTCCTGGATCGAAATGGCAGAATAACGCCATATAATATGGGCCACCAAATCCATGGTGAAAGTTCAACAACACGTTTATCACTTAAAAATTTTTTTAAATAAGAACGTACGGCAGCAGGGGTAGGTTCACTGGGGGTGCCAATGTTCGTAAGTAAGATGCCAATATTATTTGTCATTATACTTAAACCCTAGCGCAGCCAGGCGGTCTTTTATGTTAGGGTGAGTGGAAAACATATCACTTACAGAAACAAAACCTTTGATGCCGGCTGATGCAGGATCAAAAATATAAGCTTCGCGTCTTACGTTTTCATGCGAGGTTTGTTGCGAAACAGCAGAGTATTCATCATGATGTGTAACATAATCGCCGCTAATTTTTAGTAAAGCAGATGCTAATGCTTGATTATCTCTAAGTAATTCAACGCAACCCGCATCGGCCATGTATTCACGGGTACGACTTAAGTAAAGAAGTAATAAAACGTTGATGATGGGTAATAGATAACGTAAAACCATAATCACAGCAGCAAGCATGTTTTTTCTATCATCGTTACTTCGACGACCTCCAAACATGGCTTGATAAAAAAACATATCGAGCACCATAATCATTAAATTGGCTAATAGCGATGCAACCAAGGTTAATTTGATATCAAGATGACGTATATGGCTTATTTCATGTGCCATGACAGCTTGTAATTCACTTCGATTAAGTTTTTGCATCAAACCTTCGGTAATGGCAACCATAGCTGATTTTTCACTATAACCACTTGCAAATGCGTTCATATAATTGGCTTGAATGATAAATACTTTGGGCATATATCGTAAACCCGCAGCAATTTTTAACTCTTCGACGATATTATATAATTGTTTTTCTGCGAAGGTTTTGGCAGTGTTTGGATTAATTTCTCTGTATTCAGTACCTAGTAGCATTAAACGGTTATTCAGGGTGATTGTTACAAATAATGAAATGCCCGCAATTGTTAACATAACGACGGTTGCAATGGGAAAAATCTTAAACGTGATAAGTAAAAAAACAACCGTTGATAGAGGAGCATTAGGATACAATTCAATGACCATGTAAGTATCGACAAGCATACCAAGCGCAAAATAAATGAAAAAAAATAAACCCATGACCATATAGGTTTTGCGATTATTGGCGCGTAAAGATTTGCGCCAATCAACTGATTTGCCAGATAAATTGATAGGTGATCGAGCCATGCTTATAATTTTACCGTATAGTTTTCTTGCTCGGCCACTTTACCTTCACCGAGTTGCCAATAAGGGAAGTCAAAATCCAGTTTGGATTTAAATATGCCTACTATCATGGAAGTAAAAAATGCTTTTTTATTTGCATTATAGCTTTCTATGCTATCGTTATAAGACTGTTTGGCATAAGCTAATTTATTTTCGGTGTTTACGATTTCTTCTTGTAGCTGTATGCAGTTTTCATTAGCTTTAAGCTGTGGGTATTGTTCAAAAACTAAATTAATATGAGAGGCAATATCCGATATTTTATTTTCAGCCGCAATACGCGCTTTTTCATCGCCGTTAGCTTTCGCTTGTTGCGCTTGATTACGTAGAGCGACAACATCTTTTAATGTCGTTTGTTCGTAATCCATGTATTTTTTTACTACATTGATCAATGATTCAAAAACTTTAAATCGTCTATCTAATTGGATATCGATTTGTTTTTGATTGTTTCGGATAGCTTCGATCAGTGCGATTAATTTATTATACGTAAGAATGATAAAGCCAATCACTACGATGGCAACAATAAGAATAATCATACCTGTACTCATAGACCTTTTACTCCAATTTTTATAGCATGACATATTATAACATCAGGAAGGACCGTATGTCAGACGTAACCTTAAATTTTACTCCGGAACTTTATCATTATTTTCAGCGAAATTCACTGCGTGAGCCTGAGGTTTTAGCGAAATTACGTGAACAAACTCACAAGATGAGCATGAGCCAGATGCAAATATCGCCAGAGCAAGGTCAATTTATGGGTTTTTTAATGGAGGTAATGGGCGCACGTAAAACCTTAGAAGTGGGGGTGTTTACAGGTTATAGCACGCTTGCTGTGGCATTGGCATTACCTGAGGATGGCAAAGTGGTGGCTTGTGATATTAATGTAGAATGGACAAAAATAGCACAAAAATATTGGCAAATGGCGGGAATGTCTGAAAAGATTGATTTATGCTTGGCTCCAGCACTTGAAACGCTTGATGTATTATTACTCAATGGTAGTGCGGATACTTTTGATTTTGCGTTTATTGATGCGGATAAAGCTAATTATATTCATTACTATGAAAAAACATTACAGCTCGTGCGTCCAGGAGGTGTTATTGCGATTGATAATACTTTATGGGGTGGGAAAGTCGCAAACGATTCCATCCATGATAAAGATACCGTTATCATTCGAGAGCTTAATGCAATCTTAGTGAGCGATAAGCGTATTACATTAAGTATGGTGCCTATAGGTGATGGATTGAGTTTGGCAAGAAGGCGTTTTTAATAATCAAGCGGCTCACTGAGCCGCTGCATGTGCTGACATATAGCTTAAAGCTGCATCAACTAAAAAACCCGATCTATTGCCGCCATGATGTTCCGTATAATCATCAATCTGCTTTAAGAATCTTTCGGGTATACTTACGTTGATTCTTATAGTCTTACCAGAAATCCTTGAAATATCGACTTTAACTACAGCTAACAGCCCTTCTCTAAAATCAGGATCTTCAAGATGTTCCTCAATCGGTCTTTTTAGAGGAATAGATTCATTGTCAAGCAATAGTCCCTCTATATGGCATTCAATAGCTTCTTTGGCATTTTGAATAGCTTCTTCGATGGTATCTCCAGCAGAAAAACAGCCAGGCAAATCAGGAACAATAACTCCATAAGCGCTATCTTCATCTTTATGGATAAAAATTGGGTATTGCATATGTCTACTCCTTCTCCGGATTTATTCCGGCTTGCTTGAAAATACTCGTTACAGTTTTTTTAGGTAAATCTTTTTTTGGATGGGGTACTGTAACTTTGCCTTTTTTTATTGGGTGTTTATATTGACAATGACTACCTTTTTGAGTGTGTCTTATCCATCCGTCTCTTTCTAAAATTTTTATTATTTCTCTACTATTCATATTTTTCTACACACATTAATTTATTATACACATTATACACACCAAAGTATACGATCAAAATATAATATTATGATTCAATAGGTTATATATAGATTCGGTTAATCTGTGAGATTTTAAGCTTTCTCCACACTTGCGCGTGGAGGATGTGGTGGTTTATCGTCGTTTAAAAGTAGACAAAGGAGGCAAAGTAAGCGTTGGGCCTTTGTTTTCTTTATCCGATGTATCTTCTTCATCAGAAACATTTGATTTTTCATGCTTCTGCTCGAGACTGGGTACTCGACTGGATGGTATATATATAACTTTACGTTCATATCTAGCCGGTGTACCATCAGTATATGATGCAGCGATTAACGATGCACAATAGTTTTTCCATGACGGTATATCATCGATATATGAACGAAGCTTTTTGCAAGCATCAAATAGAGTGTCTAATGCTTTAGAAGAGTCTTGTTGTACTAACTTAAGTTCTTGTTTCGCATTTTCAATGAGTAATTTCCACTTTGAAATATATCCCATGTATTCGGGTATCTTAAAAAACGCAGCACGGTGACTTATGGATTTGAACTCCTTTTCTCTTATTTGTTCTAATACATGAATCTTTAGCTCCAGTCCAATTATCTCAAGTTTCCTTATATAAGCCTTGATGCCAATGGAATATGACAAATTATCAAGTTTTTGTAGGAAATAATTTACATCTTCTTTACCTATAAACTGTTCTTGTTTAGTAATATATCCTGATATTTCCGTTTCCATTCTCATGCACTCTAATTCTTCAAAGTCGGGTTCTTCATCTGATTCTACTGTAGGAGTTGGTAGTGTGCGTTGCATCTTTTAAGTCCTCGTTAATTATTAAATAAAATGAAGGGCAATTATAATTGAACAAAATTAACCTGTCAAACTTTGATCAAAGATTAATAAAATGTATTTATTTTGATTTATAACGCCTAACAAAAAACACCAAAGGCAACATACCCAATATACTCCAAGCAATAAAAGCATAAACATCCACAAAAGCTATCATTTGAGCTTGTTTCCCAAGTTCATTTGCGATGAGTGGAATGGATAGTGGCTGATGGATATCAAGATGCATATTTTGTAAATAGCTTGTGAGTGCAGGATTATAAGGATTTACAAAACCGCTTAATTGGTTCCAGGCTATTTGAGTGTGTCGAGTGTATAAAGTAATAATGATGGAAATACCTATGGATGATCCCATGGTACGTAGAAGGCTAAATAACCCTGCAGCTTCTGCGCGCATGGAGTCGTGTAACGTTGAATAAGCCACAGCAGATAAGGGCACGAACATCAATCCAATGCCGAAGCCTTGAATGATTAAGGGCCAGACAACCCACCAGGTATTGATCTCCAGATTATAATAAGTTCCTGGAATAGAACCTAAGGCGCAAAACATAATACCTACGATCACAAGGATGCGCGGATCTACGGTTTTAATGAGTTTGCTCACAATCATCATGCTTATCATGGCACTTATGCCTCTAGGAGCCATAGCAAATCCTGTTGTGATGACAGGATAGTTGAGTAAATTTTCAAGTAGCAGGGGTAGTATCACCATGCCGCCAAAAACGCTTAGACCAAACATAGCGAGTATCAAGCTGGAAACTAAAAAATTACGGTCTTTAAAAATACGTATATCAAAAACTGATTTATTTTTTTGGTAATAGCTATTGACACAAAATCCTATCAGACCACCGATGGCTAAGATGCTCGCTATCCAAATCTCACTGGATGCAAACCAATCGGCTTTATTTCCACGGTCTAAAGCATATTGTGTTCCGCCGATGCCGCATGATAATAAGATCAGTCCGAGCCAATCCATGTTTCTGGATTTTTTATCACTATCAGGCATCACCTGCCATGCAATTAAAAATGCAAATATACCTATGGGTAAATTGATATAAAAAGTCCAACGCCATGTCGCAATTTCTGTTAAATAGCCGCCTAAAGTGGGACCTAAAATGGGGCCTACCATAACGCCTATGCCCCAAATAGCCATCGCTTTGCCGCGTTCTTCAGGTGGATAGATGTCGGCTAAAATAGCTTGGGAAAGCGGTACTAAGGCTGCGCCAAAGACACCTTGTAAAAAACGAAATAATACCATGGCTGAAATAGACGTGGCAGCGCCGCAAAGACCCGAGGCGATGACAAAGCCAAAAATAGAAATCAACATATAATTTTTACGGCCAAGTGTATCGCTAAAATAACCGGTTAAAGGCATAAAGATCGCAGATGAAACGAGATAACTAGTTAATATCCATGTGATTTCGTCAGATGTGGCACTCAGCGAGCCTTGCATAGTGGGCAGTGCAACATTCACTATGGTTGTATCTAATACTTGTATGAGGGTTGCACTCATGACCGCGATGGTAATTAACCATCGATCAAAAGGAGAAAAATTTTCATAAATATTTTTCATGGTTACCCGATATGGATTTTCACCGTAGCTGAGGTACCTATACGTAAAGGATGTTCTCGATCAGGGTTTATGATGCGAACACGAACAGGAACACGTTGTGTGACTTTGACCCAATTACCGGTAGCATTTTGAGGAGGTAATAATGAGAACGCAGTGCCAGAGCCTCCGCTAATGCTTTCGACTATGCCTTTGAAATGATGTTTGGGATACATATCCACGATCACATCAACTTTTTGATCGGCATGTATTTTACTTATGTCGGTTTCCTTGAAGTTGGCATCTACCCAGAAAACCTCATCGCTGATGAGAGCAAACAAAGGTTGATTGGCTTGCACTATGCTCCCTGAACGTAAAGTGACATTAGTGACCCAGCCTGAAAGAGGAGCAGCAACCTTGGTATAGCTTAAGTCAAGTTTTACTTTTTTGAGATTGGCTTCGCCTAATTGAATAGCAGCCATGGCAGAACGTAGATTAGCTTCAACATTGTCGCCTTCCTGTTCCGATGCTACATTTTTTTTGACTAATTTCACCATTCTATTGGAAGTGAGCGTTGCAATATTAAGTTGCGATTGATTTTTTTCCAGTTGGGCCAGAGCTTCGGTGGCAGCAATTTCAAAGGGTGTTGAATCTATATCGAATAACGGTTGATTGAGTGTAACATATTGATTATTTTGGATATGCAATTGAGTGACTTGACCTGTCACTCGAGGTGCAATTTGCACAATATTAGCGTTGATGTAGGCATCATCCGTGTTAACATAATGTTTTTTTTGCCACCAATAACTTATACTGCTTAACGAAATGGCCGCGATAGCCGCGAGAAGCGATAGGCGTTTGAGAGTTGAAGTAGACATAGTCATCACTGAAAGGGTTATATATTCGGGTTTTTATTGTAGTTGAATCTATTGAATAATCAAGTTTTTTACAGTGAAAAGGAAGTTGTGATGCGTAAAATAAAAGTTTTAGTTGTTCCGTCCGACAGAGAGGGAGTGGGTTATTTCAGAAGTATCAAGCCGCATGTTCATATGCGCGAGAACTATGCTGATTTATTTGATATCGACATTGAGTTTGATCCATCTATCGCAGATGGAAATGACGAATGGCTGACAGATTACGATATTATTCATTATCACAAAACTTTGGGTGAGACAGAAAAGCTGCCGAATTTATTAGAAAAATTAGATAAGGCGGGGGTGGTGACTATCATGGATATTGATGATCATTGGGTTTTATCACCCTATCATCCGAATTATGCTACCAACAAAGTGAAAGGACTTGAGAAAGAAGGACTTCATCATATTAAAATAGCTAAGCATATTACGACGACGACATC
The DNA here is from genome assembly GCA_013288655.1 of Gammaproteobacteria bacterium. Taxonomy (GTDB): domain Bacteria; phylum Pseudomonadota; class Gammaproteobacteria; order DSM-16500; family DSM-16500; genus JABDBK01. Next base: position 8,650 of record JABDBK010000016.1, read on the forward strand.
TCTATTTGCTGATGAAATTCGAAAACATAGTAAAAATGTGTATGTGATTCCAAATGCAATAGATCCTGACGAAAAACAGTTTAAACCACAACACGAGCCTAGTGATAGAATTAGAATAGGATGGCTGGGTGGTTCTACACATGTAAAAGATTTAGAAATATTAAAAGGTATGGTGGGTCGATGTAAAAACGATGGTTTGCTCGATAAAATACAATTTGTTTTATGTGGATTTAGTGTTGATGGTCACGCGAATATTATTAATAAAAAAACGGGTGAAATCGTAAAAAGAAGTATTAAGCCTACTGAATCTCAATGGTTTGAGTACGAAAAAATTTTTACGGACGATTATAAAATTGTAAGTAAGCCATACAAGGATTTTTTGTTAAGTTTTAGTAAACAAGAATACCCCCATGTTGCAAATGAAGCTTATAGACGTGTGTGGAGTCTGCCTGTGAGTCATTATGCCTTGAATTATCGTTTATTTGATATTGCTTTAGCGCCGCTTCATGAAAGTATGTTTAATCAATGTAAAAGTCAGTTAAAAATTTTAGAAGCGGGTTTTCATAAAAAAGCTATCATTGCACAGGATTTCGGGCCATATCGTTTGGATACGGTGAATGCCTATGGATCTCATGGCGAATGGAATCCCGAGGGTAATTGTGTGTTAATTGATAGCCGTAAAAATACTAAAGATTGGTATAAATTCATTAAATATTTGGTCGACTCACCTGAATTAATTCAGCAGTTGGGGAGTAATCTTTATGAGACGGTCAAAGAGACTTATTCGATAAAAAAAGTGACTGAAGATAGGAAAAATCTATATTTACGGTTGGTTGATGGTCTGAATAAGTGATCCTCCGAACCCTCATTGATTGTTAAACTTGATTTAAATGTAAAAAACAAGTACCATTAAATAGAACGATCGTACTATTATATAGTACTAAGGTTAACTCATGATTGAATCTTTAGTGGGTAATAGCACGGCAGAGAAAATACTTCTTTATATAACTAATTATGGAGAAGGTTATATTTCAGGAATTTCGGAAACTTTTAAGATATCCAAGTCTCAAGTCCGCAAACAACTTCTCCGATTTGAAAATGGTGGGATTTTAGTTGCTCGTGATAAAGGCAGTCTTAGATTGTATACATTTAATCCTCGATGTTTTTATAAAAATGAATTAGAAAATTTATTAAAAAAAATTCTTAATCAGTTACCTCGAGAGGAAGTTGAAAAATATTATCGGCAACGTCAGCGTCCACGTCGCACAGGTAAACCTTTATGAAAATATCTAGAAAAATGACTATTGGTGAATTTGCAGCAATAATATCTTCCTACCTTCAATCAAAAGGTATTTCAACAGTATTAACAGGCGGTGCAGTTGTTTCAATTTATACTGAAAATAAATACATGTCATATGATGCTGATTTTATTAGTCCAGCAGATCAAAAATCTATTAGTAAAGCAATGCAAGAATTAGGTTTTGAACAGCATGGTAAGGAGTTTAGACACAGACAAACTGATTTTTTTGTGGAATTTCCTTCAGGGCCATTAGCTATTGGAAATCAGCTCGTGCAAGCTGAATCGGAACTTGATTTTAAAGGATATAAGCTTAAATTATTATCCCCAACTCAAAGTGTAATGGATAGATTGGCTGCCTATTTCCATTGGAATGATCTTCAATGTTTAGATCAAGCAGTTTGGATTGCAGAAAAGCAGCCTATTAAAATCCATAAAGTAAAAGAGTGGGCGAAACGAGAAGGTGAAGAAAATAAATTTAATAACTTTATAAAACTATTAAAAAACAATCAATAAAGTATTCAAAAAAATTTGTAGCCGATAACTGAGATTGCCGGAAAAGCAACACTGGCTGGGATTGAACTTTATCGTTTGCTGAAGAAGGGGCAACACGCTGATGCAAAAAATTCAACGGCATTCGAACAGTTTTATGCGTTAGCGATATAGTTGTGTTTGAAGGGTACTGCGCCCATGGTTTTTTTGGGAAAAATTTATATTTGCGGTTGGTTGATGCTCAGAGAAAGTAAAAAAATAAAATTATCTTGCTCTGAGCCATCAGTGTTTTATCGTCGCATGGTAGGGGAAGAAGCATGCAAAACGACCGGTTCCGATTGTTGTTGATCGACTGCATTTTTTAATGCTTCAACTTTGATAGATAATCTAACAAAATCAGATACTCTACCTGCTTTGGAGTATTGTTTATTAAATTCAGATATCGCAGCAGATTTTTCTCCTAATGCTATTAGCAGTTTCTTTCCTTTCTCTATCAGCCTATCCGCTGTCTTTTTTTGATCCTGGTTTAATGAGTTTTTTGTTATAGCAAAAATGTCATCTTCATGTTGAATATCCCATGCTAGCGTACGATCGATTTGATGAGGAGCATCCTCCGAGGGAGGTGAGAATGATTTGAATTCTTCGATCTCTGCTATCCTTTTTGAAATATCTACCCGTGTATCATATTGTTTCTTAAAAAACGGATCGAAAAAACATTCTACTTCTTCGGTTGTTTTTAATCTACATTCGTTTATATTTTTCTCAGCTTCTTCCACTAATTGATTTAGTTCATTTAAACTCAGATCTGGATGTATGTAGTCTTGTATCTTTTTTATTATTTCAACTCCGTCTTTGTGGATTTGATGGAGGCGAGGGATGAGCATTTCTGCTTTTTTCTGCTCGCTAGTTTCAAGAGGAATGTTCATACAGTCAAGATATAACTTTTCACCATATCCGTGGTAATTAACATGCTTAAGGTTCTCAAAACGTTGGATAGTCTCGTCTTGAGATGAAAAATCAACCAAAGCAAGAACTTTATTCTTATAATCCATTTTATTCCGGAGGAGAATACCGCTCATGTAGCCTGTCCACCAACACTGATACTCTCCTTGCATTTGTTGAATTAATTCTTTTTTTAATGCAATAAGATTCATTTTAAGCGTAATAACATCTTGAGTAAGTTCTGTTAATGATTTTTTAGCTAATGGTGTGTCCTTTTTAGCTAATGATTTGTTCTGTTGTTTAGTTTCACCATGGCGGATTTTCTCTAATGAATTTTTTAATCCAATTATGTTTTGTTGTTCTTTTGTAAGTGCTTCAATTTTAGCAATTACGCGGAGCTTTTTAGGATCTATAGGTGATGAAAACATAGTGAAAACCTCGTCTAATGTTATTTAATTAGGCAATTATACAGCAGAAAGATTAACGTAAGCTTAAAATGATAACTCAGTGATTATTTAAGAAAATACATGATCTTGATTTACGTAAGTCGTTATGGTATGCTTTACGTAAAAGAGGTGATGAATATGGCACATGAACAAACTCAAAAAATAACAGCACATATTCCTGTTAATTTATTACATGAGGCTCAAGCCGCAACAGGAAAAGGTATTACTGATACTATAAAAATAGCCTTAACGCAACTTGCGCATGCTGGCGCTTATGAGGCTTTGCGCAACATGCGAGGGAAGGTCACGTTTTCTATAGATTTAGAAGATTTGAGAAAAGACAGGTAAATAATGATTGCTGCAGATACTTCCGTTTTAATAGATTATTTTCAAGGTAAAAATAATGCCCAAACAGACAAGTTGGACGATGTACTTGCCTATCATTTATTAGTTTTGCCTCCTACAGTTTTAGTTGAAATCTTAAGCGATCCATTTTTACCAGCAAAGTTCGTCCATGAAATCGAGGAACTTCCACTTTTAGAGCTTACAGAAAATTATTGGCAAAGAGCTGGAATAAATCGGTCTAAATTAATCTCCAAAAAGTTAAAAGCGCGTTTAGCAGATACTCTTATTGCACAAAGTTGTATTGATCATAAGGTTTCGCTTATTACGTGTGATATGGATTTTAAAAATTTTGTTAAATATTGTGGATTGATATTGTTCTGAAAAAATTTATTTTTTAATCATATGCGCCAGATAATTCACCGAAATATCATCACATAATTTATATGTCTTATTAAGAGGATGATAAGTCAACCCCGCCATATTTTTGACTATTAATCCCGATTTTCTCGCCCACTCGGATAATTCACTCGGACGAATAAATTTTGCATAATCATGGGTATTTTTAGGAATAATATTTAATACGTATTCCGCGCCTATGATAGCAAAAAGATAGGATTTCATATTGCGATTAAGCGTGGAGAAAAACACGCTTCCGCCCGGTTTGGCAAGTTCAGCACA
>JABDBK010000016.1:12949-39468 GCA_013288655.1 Gammaproteobacteria bacterium
TATTCCGCGCCTATGATAGCAAAAAGATAGGATTTCATATTGCGATTAAGCGTGGAGAAAAACACGCTTCCGCCCGGTTTGGCAAGTTCAGCACATGCGCGAACGATGGAAGAAGGGTCTGGCACATGTTCCAGCATTTCAAGGCATGTAACGACGTCAAATTCGCCAGGATGCTTAGTCGCAAAATCTTCTGCAGTGCTAACAAAATAATCAACACGAGCGCCGCTTTCGAAAACAAAGGGTCAAGTCTAAACATAGGCAATCGCTAAATTTTTTCTAAAGTTTTCCATTAATTTTATCCTCAATAGTAGTTAATTGAATATACAACTGTGAATCATATTTTAATTTTTCTTCAAATCTTTTTAAAGCTGTGCTTACCGCATACATCGTTCTATTAAAAACAACTCCGATTTCGGCATAAGTAAAAAATCCCATTTTTCTAGAGAGATACATTGATAGCAATCGGGGAATGTTTTTTTCACCACGTAGTGGCTTTGTTATGTGTGATTGGTGTAAATTAAAAAATATTGAAATTTCTTTAATGATTATTTCCATGCTTGGTCTAGGCTTGGTGCGTTTAACATCTGGAAATGTTTCATCGGTTTTTACTGAACTTAGTGCCCTAATTTTTTCATTTATGAAGTTGCTTGTCGCTAAAATGACAGGCGAATTTTCATTAGTTAAAATTTTTTTAACTACCTCATCATCGATACCGTTAGCTATATATTCAACATATTCTTGAAGAGAATTAAATTCTGCAATAATGGTATTTGTTGTTATCCAAGACTGGTGGTCGTTTTTATTCAAGTAGCATAAATAACTTGACCATTCTTAAATGTTTCTGTCAAATTGTTTTTTGATTTTTAAACCATAGACAATTTTGACTTTTGTCTATTTCTATGTATAAAATTGTTTACTATTAGTTACTCCTTGTAATAAAGTCCTTAGAACTGTTATTAAACAGGAAGTTGTGGTTCATTGATATCTTTTTTTTACCTCACAGGATCAGAGAAAAATCAAAAATATGAATATAAATATAAAAACTACCATAAGAGGCGCGTTCGTTGGACTCCTCACTGGATCTTTATGCGCTAGCGGGTTCGATGGAATATTGTATGCAAGTTATCCCATAAGTCGGTGTGAGGCAGCGTTTATCATTTCGCATATCGGGTCAGGTGAATTTGCTAATTGTACCCTGACAGGGACATCAAAAGAAGGAATAGATGCAATAAGGAACAGTGCAGGTGACAATGATTGTTTGGATATAAATACTGCAGATGTAGTCATGAACAGCATGACATGCTTGAATGAAAATACGACTCAAAAATTATTAGAAGATGCTAAACAGTCTGTAGAGTCAGATCGTATTCAAGATTTTATGTCGAGTCTTCCTATTATGCTTGGGATAGTTGGAGCTGGAGGAATGATTGCTGGAGGAAGTATAGGAATTTTTATGAAGCGAAGACCAGCTCATGTGGAATTAAAAGATATTGTCGTAGAGCAAAATCTGATTGCCGTTGCTACACCGCTTCAGGATCTATTCGATAAAACAAAATGCACTGATGAAATACCCGAAAAATTTATAGATCAGATAGATTGCAAATTAATGGATAATCCAATGATTCTTTCCGATGGTAATATTCTAGATGCTAGAACCATAGATAAACTAATACAACCTAAAACATCTCCTTTTTCACGGCAACCCATTATACGCGCAATGTTAGATGTAGAATTAAAAAAAGAAATTGAAACCTAGGTAGAAAAAAAAGTAGCGCAGGCGAAAGAACAGACAGAGAAAAATTCCAAAAAAATTTCGCAGTCAGATGAGGAAAAAACCGTTGTACAATTTAAATTGTAAGGAAAAAGACGCGCGCGGGCACGGGCACGCAATCGGGCACGATCAGACCTGTGGCAGCCCCTGAATCGTTACAAAATTATTTTTTAATCATATACGCCAGATAATTCACCGAAATATCATCACATAATTTATATGTCTTATTAAGAGGATGATAAGTCAACCCCGTCATATTTTTGACTATTAATCCCGATTTTCTCGCCCATTCGGATAATTCACTCGGACGAATAAATTTTGCATAATCATGGGTATTTTTAGGAATAATATTTAATACATATTCCGCGCCTATGATAGCAAAAAGATAGGATTTCATATTGCGATTAAGCGTGGAGAAAAACACGCTTCCGCCCGGTTTGGCAAGTTCAGCACATGCGCGAACGATGGAAGAGGGGTCTGGCACATGTTCCAGCATTTCAAGACATGTGACGACGTCAAATTCGCCAGGATGCTTAGTCGCAAAATCTTCTGCAGTGCTAACAAAATAATCAACACGAGCGCCGCTTTCGTGTTGATGCAGCCTGGCCACTTGTATCGCTTCTTTGCTCATATCAAGCCCAGTAACATCGGCGCCTAATTGATTCATGCTTTCTGATAAAATACCACCGCCACAGCCTATATCGATAACTTTTTTGCCCTTTAGTGACGAATTTTGATCAATATAATGCAGGCGCAAAGGATTGATATCATGTAAGGATTTCATTTCTCCATGGGGGTCCCACCAATGAGTTGCAAGTTCGCTGAATTTGGCTATTTCTGCAGGGTCAATATTAGACATCTTATACCTTTCTGTTTATGATAGCTGGGTCGGCAAATCCGACATACTTCATTGACTTCTTTCCAAAGGGAATTATATATGAAAAAAATGTTTATAGTATCCACTTTATTGGCATTATTATTTGCGAATACAGCTGTATTTGCGGAAGATATGGCGGGGCAACAAGATGATCAGTCTTTATCTGGAACCAATTTGTCCAGTAATGGCACACAAAATCCATTTAATGGGTCATCCATGGATAATACAGCGGCACCTCAGCCTGATACAGCAGGTCAAACCGCTGATGATAGTGACAGTTGGTAATATATAAAAAACTCGGCGATTCCTTTCAAGGGATGGCCGAAGTTTCCAGTCAATAGAGTAATGATATGAATAATTCATTAACACAAGCCGTATATTTACGTGATTACAAAGTCTCTGACTATCTTATCGATACGGTTAATCTTGAGTTTGATTTAGGCGAAACATTTACCTTAGTTAAGTCTGAACTTAAGATAAGAATTAATCCCGCCAGTAAGAGCTCTTCTAAGCAACTGGTTTTACAAGGCGAAGCCTTAGAACTTGTTTCAATGATGCTAAATAATCATCCATTAGAAGATTACGAACTTGATAAAAACTTATTGATATTGAAGAAAGTTCCATCTGAATTTATTTTGACAATTGTGACAAGAATCAAACCGCAAGAAAATACAGGATTAAGTGGTCTTTATAAATCATCAGGAAATTTTTGTACCCAATGCGAAGCCGAGGGGTTTCGTCGAATCACTTATTTTTTAGATAGACCTGATGTGATGGCGCGTTATACCACCACTATTATCGCTGATAAAGAAAAATATCCGGTATTGTTATCGAATGGTAATTTAATTTCTGAAACCCTATTACCCGACGGCAAACATATGGCTGTCTGGGAAGATCCATTTAAAAAACCTTGTTATTTATTTGCATTAGTCGCAGGAAAATTAGATTGTCTCGAAGATTTTTTTGTGACGCATACCGGCAGGCGCGTCACACTTAACATATATGTCGAAAAAGGTAATATTGATAAAGCGCATCATGCGATGGAAGCGCTTAAAAAAGCCATGCATTGGGATGAAGAAAAATATGGCCGCGAATATGATTTAGATATTTACATGATAGTTGCAGTCAGCGATTTCAATATGGGAGCTATGGAAAATAAAGGTCTAAATATATTTAATACGCAATATGTATTAGCTAAACCTGAAACTGCAACTGATCTTGATTATGTACATGTCGAAGCGGTGATCGGTCATGAATATTTTCATAACTGGACGGGGAACCGTATTACTTGCCGCGACTGGTTTCAGCTTAGTTTAAAAGAAGGTTTGACAGTATTTAGAGAACAGAGTTTTACGGGCGATATAACATCCAAAACAGTTGCTAGAATCCATGATGTCAATATTTTGCGAAACTCACAATTTATAGAAGATGCAGGCCCACTTGCGCATCCAGTTCGTCCGGATTCTTACGTAGAAATTAATAATTTTTATACGGCTACGGTTTATAATAAAGGCGCCGAAGTCATTCGCATGCAAAAAATGATATTAGGTGACGAGTTATATAGACAAGCGATGGATTTATATTTTACACGACATGATGGTGAGGCTGTCACCATTGACGATTTTGTGAAATGCATGGAAGATGCTTCAGGCATTGATTTAACGCAATTTCGTTTGTGGTATAGCCAGGCGGGTACACCACTTCTTTGTGTTACAGATGATTATGATGCTAATCATAAAACTTATACCTTGAAAATAAAGCAATCTTGTCCTCCCACGCCGCAACAAGCAGAAAAAAAACCTTTTCATCTTCCTGTAAAAATAGGTTTGATTGATAATACAGGATGTGAAATATTAAATGATATATTACATATTAAAAAATCAGAAGAAGAATATTATTTTAAAAATATAAACACCAAACCTGTTCCATCACTGTTACGTGAATTTTCAGCTCCTGTAAAAATTCATTATCCTTATACTGACAATGAGTTACTCATGTTGTTTAAGTATGATCATGATGCATTTAATCGTTGGGAAGCGGGACAACAATATGCGGTTAATTTAATTTTAAGTTTAATAAAAGATTTGCGTTATCATAAAACACTCGTTATTCCAAAAGATTATTTTGATGCTTTAATATACCAAATTACGACAATGCAACATGATAAGCTTTTACTTGCTGAAATGTTAACATTGCCCGCCGAAAAATATATAGCAGAGCATATGTCAGTGATAGACGTTGATGCCATTCATGAAGTGCGTGAATGGGTTGCTTTACGAATTGCAGAAGAATTAAAAACTATTTTTATCGAACAATATCAACAGAATGCTGATTTAGTAAAGTCTTATCAATATAATTTGGCTAATATGGCTAAAAGACAATGGACCAGTTGTTGTTTGATGTATTTGGCGTTGCTTGATGAAGCCATGGTTATTAAGCATTTTGAAAAAGCACTTAACCATAATATGACAGATACTATGTCGGCCTTAGGTTGTATAGTAAACTCAAATTCATCGCAAAGGGAACATGTATTACATATGTTTTATGAAAAATGGCAGCATGATGCTTTAGTTGTTGATAAGTGGTTAACATTGCAAGCGACATCAAAATTAAAAGATACCTTGACGAATGTTAAAAAATTAGTGAAACATCCTGCGTTTGATATCAAAAATCCAAATAAAGTTTATGCGTTGATAGGGTCTTTTGGACATCGAAATCCTGTGAGGTTCCATGCTCACGATGGAAAAGGATATCAATTTTTAGGAGATTTTGTCTTAAAGTTGGATGCATTAAATCCACAAATTGCAGCTCGTATGGTAAAACCATTTAGCGATTGGAAAAGATACGATCATGATAGACAACTATTAATGCATAAGCAGTTAGAAATGATGATGAATCATAAAAATATATCGAAAGATGTACATGAATTAGTAAGTAAAAGCTTAAATTAAAAGAGGAGTAAAAAATGACTACACGTATTGAATCAGATAGCATGGGGAATATAAACGTTCCAGCAGAGGTTTATTGGGGTGCACAAACGCAACGTTCACTGCATCATTTTGCCATCGGTGATGATACGATGCCAAAAGAGCTTATTCACGCCTTTGGTGTGTTAAAAAAAGCCGCAGCGATGACTAATTATGAGCTCGGTTTATTGTCGGAAGATAAAATGAAGCTTATTGTTAAAGCCGCTGATGAAGTGATATCAGGCAAGCTTGATAACCAATTTCCATTAAGTGTTTGGCAAACAGGAAGCGGCACGCAAACGAATATGAATGTTAATGAAGTGATTTCTAATCGTGCCATTGAAATGGCAGGCGGTAAACGTGGGAGCAAAAATCCCATTCATCCTAATGATGACGTGAATCGTTCACAATCCTCTAATGACACTTTTCCAACAGCCATGCATATTGCTGCTGTTGAAGCCATTGTGCGAAAGCTTATGCCATCGATTAAACATTTACGAGATGCGTTAGCAGAAAAACAAAAAATATTTTCTAATATTGTCAAAATAGGCAGGACACATTTACAAGATGCGGTTCCTTTAACATTAGGACAAGAATTTTCAGCTTATGTTGCACAACTTGATGCGTGCTCGAAGAATATTGATTCTGCATTGCCAGGATTGCATGAGCTTGCTTTGGGTGGCACGGCTGTAGGTACAGGAATTAATACACATCCTAAATTTGCCGTACATGCGGCTGCATTGATTGCAAAGCTTACGGGCTTACATTTTGTTTCAGCACCTAATAAATTTGCAGCACTTGCATCACATGATGCTATTGTTTTTATGAGCGGCGCACTTAAAACACTGGCTTGTGCGTTGATGAAAATAGCCAATGACATTCGTTGGTTAGGATCGGGTCCGCGGTGCGGCTTGGGTGAATTGATATTACCGGCAAATGAGCCCGGTTCGTCTATTATGCCAGGTAAAGTCAATCCTACGCAATGTGAAGCGATGACGATGGCTTGTGTGCAAGTGATGGGTAATGATGCAACCATAGGTATAGCAGGTTCACAAGGCAATTTTGAATTGAATGTTTTTAAACCTGTCATGATTTATAACTTAATGCATTCTATTACACTGCTTTCTGAATCTTCTGATATGTTTACACAGTTTTGTATTAAAGACTTGAGAGCCGATGAAAAACGTATAGCTGAGTATGTTGATCATTCATTAATGTTGGTGACTGCTCTTGCACCCAAGATTGGTTACGATAAATCAGCAGAAATTGCACATAAAGCATGGCATGATGGCACGAGCTTGTTGACAGCATGTCTTGATTTGGGTTATTTATCTCAGGATGAATTTAAACAATTAGTGCAACCAGCCATGATGACAGAGCCACATACAAGGAATTAACCGCATGCCAGTCCCAGTTGTTCATTTTACTAAAGATATGACGCCTCATGAACGTTCACAATCTCTTCATAACATCTGGGACTGGTGTCAATCTGCAGAGGCCAGCGAGTCGAAAATAAAAATCCTTGTTTTGAAAAATGTCATAGAATATGCACATAAATATTTAGCAGTGACCAATCGTCTTTCATTTATGTTCGTTGATAAAGTCAATGATCTGGATTGTCAAGTATGTAATGCCATCTTTCGTCATGTGGATTTACCAGAGGTGCTTTTTTTACAATATGTTATAAATCAACTAAGTTTGATTCAAACTGATTTACATCCGATGAAAGATGGGATTTTGCCCATAGTACAACAGCATAAAAATACTTTGATGATACCCATTACTGATGAAATTCGTAGTTTAGGATTTTCGATAGCTATTTTTTCATTACTGATGCGATTTAATGTGGGTTTAATAATAAGTGCCGTTATTGTTTTGTGCAGCGAACAACTTGCGAACTGGCGTATTACAAGATCCATGGAGAATAAAATTGCATTAAAAGAGACGGGCGATAAAGTATCACCTGTTGAGGATGGTTATGATAATGTTTTCAAAAATATCAGTAAAGGTTATCATGCTGTCACTGCGCTCTTTCATGTGGTCATATCACGCGGGCAGGCTGAAAAAAAAGAAATTCCTAAGCCTTCTTTAAAATAAAAAAATATAGGATTTGTGTCATGGAAGCAAGATTATTAAATGATGAAAAGTCTAATGCTATTTTACTATTAATAGAAAAATTAGAAAGTGAGGTGAAAGCATTTGATGAAGAAGAAGAAAAATTACAAGGACAAATAGTTTCGTGTGAAAAAAAAATTAAAGATGCAGAACAACGTCAATCAGAATGCAAACATTATCCTTTATTAGATGATAATCAAGTAAAGTCAATTGATCTTTTAAGCAATCAATCCATTATTAAGTATGATGAAAGTCTCGCTGATAAATGCCACTTATCATCCGAAGAAAAAATGTCCTGGGCTGTGCGTAGTCATGGAGTTTATGGCAGCTCTTTGAACCCTGTATCGCATGCACGTTCGTTTTTTGTGTGGAGTGGTGCGGATCGGTTTATTAGACAGGCTCCCTTGGGTGAGTATCTAGTTGGGCCTTCTATAAGCCCAGAAACCGTCATGTTAAAATTACAAAATATATCCATTCATAGCAAAGAGAAAAAATTAGCAAATGATGAATTTTCAAAGGCCAATCAAGCATTAGAAAAATTAGAGAGAGCCTTGCGTCATTGTAGAAACTCTCGCCAAGCTCATCAATTAGAAATAAAAAAAATCAAAGAGACTTATGAAAAACTTACGAGCTATGATTCAACTATAAAATTAGCAACAGAACGTAGTCATGATCCATTTGCATACCTTGAAATACTGTTATCTGCAAAAGTAAGAATTAATGATATTAGCTATACTCAGCGTCAGAATTTTGAGTCATTGATTGCAGAGAAACTCGGTAAAATAGATGCTGAAATTAATAGTGTTAACAATCGCATAGTACATCAATATGACCATGTAGCAAATCCAGAAGATCGTTATCATCATTTAATAGCATCGCGAAAAAAATTACGTGAGATGGAAGCTGGAACTCCTGCTGAATTACGTAAAAAAATTCAAGATCTACGTTTACAAAAAGCTTGGGATACCACTTATGAGGTTTATAAATTCGGTGATCATCCACGAAAGTTTAAACATTATTTTCTTGGGGTTCCGCAATATGTAGAACATACAGGATATTTTGCTTTCGCTTGGTTGCTTTATACGGCAGGTTTTGGTTTTTTATTCACTCCGATAAAAAATAGCTTAAAATTTTTTACAGAAGCATTTCCCAAAAAAATGGATGCTTATTGTGAAAATAACAAAGAGTCTTCTTATCTTGCCTTAGCTGGTCATTATTTTTTTAAAGCATGGTGGTTGTGCTTGCGTCCTATTACGTCTCCCATCGTAAGTTTAAAAGCAGCATGGAATAGTTATGATAACTTTGATAATAAATATGCTGCATGGGCAGCTCGTATTGTGTTGTCTGGTTTAAGTATCACATTAAGTCTTGCGACTCTATTTACTCTAATAGTCGTTGTTCCTAAGGCTGTGCTTGGTTTGTTGGGAGAAGCTGGTGGAGTTGTTGCAACGGCTGCAACTGCAGCAGACTCAGCTATTTTGCCAGCGGTGCCAATCACTTATGCTAATATTGCAACAACCCTAAGAGGCGCTATGGGTGTAGAGTTTGATAGATCTTCTTCAGCTAGAGTCGCAGCACGTATGTCATTAAATATATTGAATACAAGCCATAGCGCAATTGCTCTAATCACATTACCTAAAGATATTGATGATAAAAAAACTCCATCCTGTGATATGCCATTCGCTGAATCAAAATCAAGTCCCAGATCAAGGTGACCGAGAGCGTTTTTTGGAAACAGTATCCTTGTTGTATAAATCATGGCAATGATATTTTTGCTTGATATATATGTTGAAAACGCCGAGGCCAGGTCCTCCGTGTTGCCAATGATATCCGCTAGTGCAACAACGGCCATGAGTATATCCAAGCTCCCAAACAGAATCAGTCACGAGTGGATAATACACTCCACCTCCGTCCTGGTATGTAAATTTGAAATTTCTCTGAGGCTTTTTTCCTTTCACTAAGATTGACCAAGGATCCTGAGCAATAAATTGACCATCACAAGCAGGTACAAATCGTTCAATATACCCGCAAACTTTTGACCAGAGAAATAAGCCTTTAGGCCTGGTCCAAAGACGTGCATACTTGTCCTCAAATAATTGAGCAACTTCTGCAAGTAATGCATAGTTGAAATGTTTTCCAAACATTTGTTCCTCTTTAGGTTCAAGATGATTTCTAAACTGATAAAGTGCTTTCAGTAAATCAAAATCAAAAACAGTACCGATAGGGATAAACCTATCTTGGGCGAGGAGAAATTTTTTGAATACTTCAAATGCATCGTTAAAGGCTTTATCGGATGGAGCTTTTATGACACTTGAAACAAGAGGCCGAAGTTTATTTGCTAACTCTGATTTTTCTAGACGTATGATATTATGTATCTTATTTTCTAACTCGGATGTACTTTTGATAAATGCATCGTCTTTGATATTCTCAATCATTTTCGTTATTTTATGAAGTGCTTCGGAATCTTGCTTCACTCTTTCTTCTTCTTTGACCTCATGATAGGGAGGAAATTGCCCTTCGTATTGAGCACGCATGATGGCTTGAGACTTGGGTAAAGTTTTAAAATGTTCTTCTATCATCTCAACCATACCATTGACCACGATGTTACCATGTGTATCTTTCACATTAAAATCACAAGCGCCTAAAGCGAGCTGATAAACGGTTCTGTCTTTATGAGTACGGCCTGAATAATCCGTGACTGTACCTTTGGCATGTAATAGTTTAGGATATTGCTTCAGGATTCCATTGACTTTATCATATTCACCATAAACACAGGCTTGCAGTAAAATTGGAGTCAGTGCTGTGTAAAATAAAGTTTGAGTGCTGTGACATGTCGTTAATACAGCTTTAAGTTCAGTGTTTTTTAAGAATGAACCTATAATATGAGCAGGGCCAGCGATTTTTGGACGGGTTATTAAGTGCGGCTTGGATCCATCTTTGGATAAACGTAACATATGCATCTCCCTTTCATATTTACACGCGCTATTATATATAATTAAGGATGTATATGGCAAAACTATATTTTTATTATTCCGCAATGAATGCCGGAAAAACTACGATGTTATTGCAATCATCGTATAATTATAAAGAAAGAGGGATGGATACTTTATTATTTACTCCTTTGCTAGATACGCGTAATGGAGTAGGAAAGATCGCATCAAGAATAGGTCTTAATTCAGAAGCCGTCGTCTTTGATAAGAATTTTAATTTTTTTGATTACTGTAAATATCAAAAACAATCCAATGCAAAACTTGCATGTATTCTTATTGATGAAGCTCAGTTTTTAACAAAAGCACAAGCTTTGCAATTAACGGATGTGGTAGATCATTTGAATATACCCGTGCTTGCATATGGTTTACGCAATGATTTTCAAGGCGAACCTTTTGAAGGAAGTATGGCTTTATTAGTTTGGGCGGATAATCTTATTGAAATAAAAACTATATGCCATTGTGGAAAAAAAGCCATTAATAATGCAAGAATAGATGCGGATGGTAATATTATAAAAGATGGTTCGCAAATTTTTATAGGTGATAATGAGAGCTATATTTCCATGTGCCGTAAACATTTTAAAGAAGGAATAAAAACCGAGAGTAAGTTATTTTCCTTGTAATAATAATTTTTCAGCTTCCTCTAAATTCACGGATGTTCCATAAACAATCACAATGTTATTGGCTTCAATTTTAGTGTTGCTATGAGGTTTTAGAAATTTTGTTTCACCGCAACGAATAGCGATAATTTCTACATCAATGGATGGTAGATCCAGATCTTTAAGTTTTTTATGAACAGCATAAGCACCTTCAGGAATTAAGATAGGTTTTAATTGACCGAGCGGAGCATTTTCATCCGCCATAGTTTCTTCATAAGCTCCAGTGAAAACTTTTAATAACAAGTCGTAATCCTTGCTGCGCATTTCATGTATAAGTTGTGTGGATTTTGCATTAGGAATATCAATAATAGTTAATAAATGCTGTGCTAAAGTGAGGCTAGTTTCAAAAATTTCGGCCACAACATGAGAAGCGCCATAGGATTTTAATTGTTTTAATTCAAACTCATCTTTGCATCGCACTAAAACAGCCAAATCAGGACGGCTTTGTTTAACAATGCTTAGAATTTGAATCGATGCACGCAAATCGTTAAAGCTTATGATAAGAAGTTTTGCATGTTTTAATCCGGCGGCTTTTAATATTCCAGGATGAGTGGGGTCGCCATAAAATACACTGTCGCCAGCAAGCGTTGCGAATCGGATGAGTTCAGAATCAAGATCAAGTCCTATAAATGGAAATTTTATTTTATTTAATAAACCAGCAATTTGTTGGCCTACGCGTCCATATCCACAAATAATAATATGTTGTTTTAATTTTTTTGCGGTTGAAATGATTTGTTGTTTAGTTTGAATTTCGCTGAATTTTATTTTTCTAGGCAAACAAAATGTAGCAATTTTTTTGTTATAACGTATCATAATGGGTGAAATAGCGATACTAATAACTAAGGCTGCTAAAACAACTTGACCATAATCGGGCGGCAAAATAGATTTGCTGAGTGCGATGGTTAATAAAGCAAATCCAAATTCACCACCTTGTGCAAGTACTATGCCTGTGCGAGTCGCTGTAGGAAGATCATTACCTGATAGGCGAGCGATAAGGATAATTAAAAGCATTTTTCCAATCACAAGCGCACTGAATAATAATAAAATCCAAATCCATGTGTTATACCAGTGTTGTATATCAACTAACATGCCTATGGTGATGAAAAATAATCCTAATAGAATATCACGAAAAGGACGGATTTCGACTTCTATCTGATGTCTAAATTCTGTTTCCGCTAACATAAGTCCCGCAAGAAATGCGCCTAAAGCATAGGAGAGGCCCCATAAATTAGTGAACCATGCTGCTGTAAGGGTGACTAGCAAGACGGTTAAAGTAAATAACTCAATATCTCGAGTTTTTGAAATTTGGTGGAATAAAGGTCTTAATAACCATCTTCCGACTATAAATATTAGGAATATCGCTAAACAGCCTTTGATTAATGCCCATATGAGCAATGAGGCTAGATGGCTTTCATTATTTTGCGCAAGTCCGGCGATTAAAATAATGAGCGGTATGACAGCAAGATCCTGGAATAATAAAATGCCTACTGCATTTAAACCGTGTCTTGAGTGTAATTCAAGTTGATCACTTAATTGTTTTACCACAATAGCAGTGGATGACATGGCAACAATACTGCCTACCGTTAATGCAGCAAGTTTGCCCATACCTAGAAAAATGCCGCAGAGAGTAGTGATTAAAATAGTCAATAGAACTTGTAAGCTTCCTATCACAAAAACGGGATACCTTAAAGAAAATAATTTAGGTAAAGAAAATTCGAGTCCTACGGTAAACATTAAAAAAACAATGCCAAATTCAGCTAAATTTCTTGCATAGGTTGAATTGTGTATCAATCCAAAAGCATGCGGCCCTAAAAGCGCACCAACGAGTAAATAGCCTAAAATAATGGATAAGCGTAATTTACGAAAGATGAGTGTCACCGCAAGGGATATAAAGAAAACACAAAGGATAATTTCAAGGAAATTTAGTTCCATAAGGTCTGCTCACCTTGTCATAATTATTTTTGGCTTTTTTGTGCGTGTTTCACTATGATATCGAATCTTAATCCATATTGATATATTTAGCGAGGAAGTTATGCGCAAAGTGTTCAATTTTAACGCTGGTCCGGCCATGTTAGCTGAAGAAGTATTAGACCAAGCTCAAAAAGAAATGTTAGATTGGCATGGTACTGGCATGTCTATCATGGAGCTGGGTCATAGAGGAGCTGAGTTCAAGGAAGTGACAGACCAGGCCGAGTCTGATTTGCGTGAGCTTATGACGATTCCTGATCATTATCAGGTATTATTCTTGCCAGGCGGGGCTACAGCACAGTTTGCTATGGTACCTATTAATTTGATGGCAGCAAATAAACATGCTGATTATATAGACACAGGAATTTGGTCAAAAAAAGCCATTGATGAAGCCAAGCGTTACGGTGATGTGAATATTGCCGCCCGTCTAGTCGTGGAAGACGAGCTGGTTAGCATTCCCTCACAGGATACATGGTCTTTAAATCCACATGCTTCTTATGTTCATTTTACGCCTAACGAAACGATAGACGGAGTAGAGTTTCATAAACTACCTGAAACGAACGGTGTACCATTAGTTGCTGATATGTCTTCTAATATTTTATCAAGGCCCATCAATGTTTCCGATTATGGTATTATTTATGCTGGAGCACAAAAAAATATAGGCCAGGCCGGAATAACTGTTATTATTATCAGGGACGATTTGGTACGCGATCCTTTGCCAGGCATGCCTACTTTATATTCTTATCCACTTCATGTAGCACAAAAATCATTTTATAATACACCACCTGTGTATGCATGGTATATTGCGGGTTTAACATTTGCATGGATGAAACGACAAGGCGGTGTTAAACATTTTGCAGAAGTGAATCAACGTAAATCTGAAAAATTATATCGTTTTATTGATGAGCATAAAGAATTTTATATCAATTCAATACATCCTAGTTGCCGTTCACGTATGAATGTACCCTTTAATATAGTTAATAAAAATTTAATAGATAGTTTTTTAAATGAAGCGGCAGAATCAGGCTTAACTAATCTTAGAGGCCATCGTTTGTCGGGTGGGATACGTGCAAGTATGTATAATGCCATGCCTGAAATTGGTGTAGATGCGTTGATTAATTTTATGAGAGAGTTTGCGAAAAAAAATGGATAACATAGATGGATCTTCACGGAACCTTGGTTTTACCTTGGTTGAAGTATTAATGAGTCTTTTTATTCTCTCATTTATTTTACTGGGTTTTAGTGGAATATTATTGCAAACAGAACGTCACACCTATGATGATTATTATTTTTCAATGGCAAGCCATCAAATCATTACAATGATAGAGCGATTACATGCCTTGGGCGATGCCGAAGGCTTGGACGATCAGATAGCCGCATGGAACGCGCAAAACAAGCTTCTTTTGCCTAAAGGCGCAGGTGTTATTGAGGGTTCCTATCCTGCTTATATTGTAACGATATATTGGGGAAAAAAACCCTATGATTGTAGTTTCAATCATACTAAATCGCTTAATTGTATAAGAGCACACATAACAGCATGAAACACATAGCGGGTGTTACAATGCTGGAATTACTGTGTTCACTTATGATCAGTGTGATTATCGTAAGTGGTTTGACATCGATATATGGGATAACACAACAGCATTTTAAGTTACAAACAGCATTATTAGGTTTAACTGAAAATAGTCGTATCATGGAACAGCTATGGATGACGGTGATACGTTCTGCTGTCTATCAAGGTTGTTTAAAAATGAAAAAGGCAAACATAACACCGTATTATGCGAGTGATGTCAAACCAGGTACGGATGCAATCACGATACGATATGCAGATACGATGGGTGATGATTTATTACTTGATATGAAAGATGATAGCGTGATGTATGTAACATCCAGTCATAGATTTTCGATCAATGATGATATCATGATTTCAGATTGTGAATCAGTTGAGTTTTTCAAAGTAAAAAATGTCACCGTTTCAACCAAAAATCAAAAAATTATAAGTGATAAACCATTAAAAAAATTATACAAAAAATATTCTCAAGTAAATCTCTATCAATCTGAATCGTATTATATTGGAATGATTGACGCACTTTATCGGAAAAATAAAAATGGTCATAAAATGGAAATCATGGAAGGTATCAATGATATGAAATTTTCTTTTAGCATCATCCAAGGGGGTAGAGTGAAAGATATATCTGCAGGAGATTTTGATGATAATAATGATATAAAAGGCGTAGGAATTTTGTTAAAACATACATCATTAATTAAAAATAGAATGAATAAAACACAATATATTTATGTCGCATTACGTTAAACAAAAATATCAAGGCGTCGTATTTTTCTCAGTATTGATATTTTTTCAACTTATTACAATATTAGGATTATATTTATTACAAGCAAGTTTTTTATCAAAAAAAATGAGCATGGGATATTGGGAACGTTATCATTTGTTTCATAGTGCTAATGCGCGTTTACGAATGATTGAATCGGCTAATAGGGTAGATGATGAGTTTTGTTATATTGGAGTGATGACACGCGTTGATTTGCTTTCGAAGCCATTGACTTGGTGGTATGCTTATGCATGTACAGTAAAAATAGATGAAATATCGTATTATCATGTCATTGAACCACTGAACAGCAATGCATGTATAAAGTTAGATAATGTAGCGGTCCCTATAAAATATTTTCGCATTACATTATTGGTTTATAGTAAAAATAAAGTCTTTAGAGAGATCTTGCAAAGTGTAGTCGTAAAACTGGATAATACTAAGCGAGATTGTTCAGATGATTACTCTGACATCTCTTTAGGAAGACAGTCTTTGCGAAGACTTTAATATAATCAATCAAGGAGCAAGACATGACAAGAATGACATTAAAGGATAAAGTAGTTTTCATTACGGGTGCTAGTCGTGGAATTGGTCGAGAGATTGCATTACGTTGTGCGCGAGATGGTGCAAAAATTGTTATTGCATCTAAAACGGATAAACCACATCCCATATTAAAAGGCACTATTCACAGTGTAGCAAAAGAAATTGAAGATGCAGGCGGTACAGCTTTAGCGATACAACTCGATGTTCGTGATGAAGCGGGTGTTTATGCTGCTGTGGCTAAAACCGTACAAGAGTGGGGCGGTATTGATATTTTAATTAATAATGCCAGTGCCATATTTCTTGCACCAACTTTAGATACCCCTATGAAGCGTTTTGATTTAATGTTTTCTGTCAATGTGCGTGCTACGTATTTATGTTCTCAGGCTTGTATTCCTCATTTGAAGCAAGCAGCTAATCCACATATTTTAAATTTATCACCTCCGTTAAATATGGAAGCGAAGTGGTTCAAAGATCATTTAGCTTACACTATGTCTAAGTATGGCATGAGTATGTGTACACTAGGTATGGCAGAAGAATTAAAAACTTTTAGTATCGCAGTGAATTCTTTATGGCCACGTACAACGATTGCAACTGCAGCAATCGAGACTCATTTTCCTAAAGAAATTCTACATGCTAGTCGAAAACCACAGATTATGTCAGATGCAGCTTATGAAATACTTACTACGGATAGTCATTTACTCACAGGAAATTTTTTCATTGATGAAGATTTTTTGAAAACACGCGGTATGATTGATTTTAGCGGTTATGCTATAAATCCTGGTGTGCCACTTTGCACGGATTTATTTTTAAATTAATATAGGTAAGCAGGGATGTTAAAGTGATGCAAAAAAATATTATTTCAAAATTTAGTTTATATATTATATTAGCCTTAAATATATTATATCCTTCTTATGGTATTGCTAACGCGCCTAAAAGGCCTCATTATAAAAAGGATTATAAACATGAGAAGTTAGTAGATTGTAAAACTCAAGTATGCCGCCCATTCCGTGTGATCACAACTCTTACAGGTGGTGCTGGCTTTACACAAGCTGGACGAACTCAGTCATTTATTGATAATGATATTACTTATAGTTATCATGCAAATAAAAGCGGCTTGTCCAGAATCATGTGGGGTGCAGCCGCAGGTGGAGAGTTTAATTTTAATTCGGGTTGGGCGGCGGATGTGACTATAGGTTATTCTCAAATAGCAACATTTGAGGCGAAAGGTATAGGCACCCAAGGTTCTACCGTATATAACTACCAATATTCAGTCAACAGTAAGCAATATTTACTTGAAGCTAAAATTCTTAATGGCGTACCCTATGGATTGCATGCATATGGTTTATTAGGTGTAGGCGCAGCATTTAATATGTTAGGTAATTATACCACTACTCCTGCTGCTGTGGTGGGTGCTCCAGAATATCAATCAAAGACTAATTCCAATTTTGCTTACAGCATTGGTTTGGGTTTTGATTATGATATTTCACATTATATGCGTATGGGTCTGGGATATAAATTTATAGGTTTAGGACAAGCTAATTTAGGTACTGGTACAGTTGGTACAACAGTTTTATCAAAAACAATAAAACAGAATGCATTGAATGAACAAGAAGTGATGGTGCAAATTACTTTTCTTGTTTAGTCAATTCCCGCCACATGGGTATAAGCGGAAAATATAATCCCATTTTAATTTGCCTGGTATCCATGATATGCATGGCTGCTGCATAATTTTCTAATTGCTCTCTATATTTTTCTAAATCTATGCTGTCGGGCGTTGATGTTTTATAATCAATGATCCAACGTATATTTTTATCATCTACAAAAGTTCTATCTATCGTTAAAGATTTAACTTTCTGATGAATCACAGCTGTTAATTTTAATTCTGACGCAGCATGCCAATGTTTTTGAATGATCCATAAACCACGCGCATCGCTTAAGGTATGTTGAATAGCCCGCAAGGCATACTCGATATTTGATGGTATGTCACATGTTTGCATACCTAGCTGCTTAAAACGCATGGTGAGAAAATTTTCTTTAGCATCATCCGATTTTTCATGCCACCAGGATGTTCCTAATTGACAGAGGTATTGCAGAAGCTCATGAATAACCGTACCTAAAAACCTAGCTTGATGATCGGGAAGTTTAAATCCGGATTGTTTTCGTTGATAGTGCACGGCTTCGAAAGCTTTGGATGGAAGAGGATGCTGCCAATCTAACGAAAGTCTTTGCAGCATAGGTCGTGGTTTTTCAATAACAAGGTTTACTGAATCACTGACAGGGATATTTTCTGAAGCATGATGTATGACTTGATTTTTAATAGCAGGCCAGAGTTTTTCAAGTAAACTGCTCGATAAAGGATTGGATAATTGATTATTTTCATCGGTTTCGAGAGAAAAAAATAAATGTAATTGTTTTTTAGCGCGTGTCGCTGCAACATAAAGTAATCGAGTTGTTTCGTAATCACTTTTAATACTTTGTTGTCGTTTAATATAATCATAAATGGAATCTTTTTTATGGCCTACCGCATGAACAGGAGCTAATAGCAATGCACTTGTATCATTTTGTTGAGGACGCTCCATCCATAATAATAATTGTTTATCATCACTGGGTGACTTACGTTCTAGATGAGGCAAAATTACGGTATCAAATTCCAAGCCCTTCGAATTATGAATCGTCATGATTTGTAATGAATGATCAGCTTGATGATTGGGTGATGCAAATAATTGACTTACATGGGTCTGTAAATGCGTTAAATCACCATCACCACCTACATCAAGTTTATCAAGTAAGTTAAAATAGGCATTTGCATCTGCGAGATCGCTGCTATGTGAAACCACAGCAGGCCCTCCCAAGGATAGCCAACAATTTTCAAGCCATGCTCGCAGCGAATAGCGGTGTCTATCGGCAATCGCTTGTTTAAATATCGGAATAACGCGAGCTAAACGCTTTTGACCATCTTCACTCAGTAATTTTATAGTGTCTGATGATTGAAGCCTATCCCATAAGCAAGAATGAGCATGATTGGAAAGCTTGAATAAATCATGTAAGCAAAGCCCGCACCAGGGAGCACGTAACATCGCAAGCCAGGCAATGCGATCAGCCGGATGTAATAATGCACGTGTGAGCGCCATCAGATCTTGAATAACAGGTCTTGCATCCAAGGGATCGATATCAATCGCACGGTATGAAATGTTTGCCCGTTTCAGCGCTGGAATAATGGAAGCCAGGTGACTGCGTGAACGTACTAAAATGGCAATGGATTCGTGTGGATGGGTTTTTTTGCGTTCTATGATTAACTGAAGTATAGCATGAGCTTGATGATGGTACGGATGTAGTGATACATGATGCTGGGAAATCTTATCCGTATTTGCAACGCTTGGACTATAGCGAACTGCACCCATGGCAATATCTTCGAAAATCGGAAAAATTTTTTGAAAATGTTCATTGACCCACTCTACGATACCTGGCACAGATCGAAAATTAACAGAAAGGGTCAGTGGCACAAGTTTGATATGACCTAAACCATTTTTTCGTGCACGTATGAATAATCCAACTTCCGCTTCGCGAAATCGATAAATCGATTGCATGGGGTCGCCTACTAAAAATAATGTGCGGCCATCATTGTTTTCCCATCCTGCTGTTAATCTTTCAATTAAACGAAATTGACTTTGAGAAGTGTCTTGAAATTCATCGATTAACAAATGCTTAATTTGATAATCTAACGCAAGTGTCATATCAGTAGGCGCATCTTCTGTACCTAGTGCCGAAACAGCCGCTTGTGCATTTTCAATATAATCAATTTCACCATGTTGTTGAAATATTAATTTGAGTTGTGCAACGGCAATGCGTAATACATGATGTAATTCACTTAATGTTTCCCATTGCATATCTTGATAGTGACAATCCGGTGATAAACAAAGATTTTCAAAGGCTAGTTTTAGTTCTGAGTTCTCATTAAGTTGATTAATCAATATAAGAAATCGTTGTTTGTAAGAAGCATAAAGCGCTTTCTCTTCTGCATTGATTGCGCTACTGGGTGCGGGGAACCCTGAGTTTTTATCAATTGTTTTTCGCCATTCCAATCCTTTAGTAAATAAAAGCTCGGCAATACCCAGCCAAAGTTGTTTATCTTCCGCATCCGTACCAGGTAGTGATAATAAATCTAAACAATGGGTAATGTTAGATGAAGCATGTTGATTTAATAGATTATAAGCTGCAAAGCGTAATAAACTTAATAATTCATCAACAAGATCTTTTGGAAAAATGTTTGATAAACTTGTTAAAATATCACATGTCACAGCTTGAAGATTAGCTTCCAGAGTATGACGTAAATCAGAGTCATAGGCATTTAACGTAATATACGGCAGCCATTGATCACGTTTAGCGAGCATGTTGATGAGAAGCTCTTGAACTTTATTGAGATCATTATCTAAATGCAATAATAACTGAGCAATGGATTCTGACCAATCAAGGTTTTCCTCAAGATGAGATAGAAATTCTCGAACTGCTTCTTCATAAAGTTTATATGAATCGTCAGTGATATTGGGTGAAGCACCAAAATTTGATAAAATAGGTAATTGTTTGGTGATATAAGCATTAAATGAATCTATTGTCTGTATACGTAAGCGATTAGGATTTTTTAACAAATCCCATTTTAATTGCTGGCTTTGCTGCAAAACCTGTTTAGCTAAACGCCACGTTTTTTTGGCATGTTCCGCCTCGGGTTCTGGTTGATGGTCTGCCATAGTTAATGCATGTATGATTCTGGCACGCATTTCACCCGCAGATTTTTTAGTAAAAGTAATGGCTATGATTTCTTCAGGTTGTTTCACTGAAGCAAGCAATACTAAAAATCGCTGAGTAAGTAATTCTGTTTTTCCAGATCCAGCAGGTGCCTGGACAATGAATGATTTTGTTTTATCGAGAGCTTGTTCTCTTTGATGTTCATCATGTATAGGTTTCATTTATTCAGCCTGCTGTTCGTGAATGCGGCATAGAGGTTTGAAATCACAATATTGACATGTTTCAATTCTATGTTTTGGCGAAACCTGAGCATTCCCTTGAGTGAATTCATAAGCTAGTTTATCAAACACCATTCTCCATGATTGAATTTGATTTTCCCATGTTTCTGAATGATGCATTTCATCTAACGATTTGATTTTATCAATGTCTATGTGAGATTGACTTATTCCGTTAAATGAAAGTTTATCCGGATGTAGTTCTCCGAATGCAAAGGCTTTGACATTTTCAGGATCTGACAAACAATAAAGAGGCAATTGAGGTTCTTCAGGTCTGTCGCCAAACCAATATTTGATAGAGTTATATTTTCCTGTTTTGTAATCAATGACAAGATGATCGCCATTTTCAAGTTGGTCGATGCGATCTACGCGTAAATTAAGAGATATTGCACCTATAGTCAAGTTACGTTCTTCCTCGTTTGAAATAACTTTAAAAGGAGGGCGTTCTTTTTCTAAATTGAGCCAGTTCCATAATAAGTTTTTCAAGCGATCAGATTCTAAAGAAAGATATCTTACCTTGGTAAAAACATTTTTTGCCTTGAGTGCGATGGCCTTGTTTGCGCAATGCTCAATAATTTGTTTAAGTTCATCATCATTGAAATGGATTAAGGTTTCATGGTCTTTTATGTGCTCCCAAAGTAATTCAAGAGCTTTGTGGGTAATAATGCCGCGATCTTTTGCGCGTAAGCCCATGCTGGGTGACTCAAGCTTTTTTGCATGTAAACGAATGTCAGCAAATGCTTTAAATGCGCAAGCTGCTTGTTGCTTGAATATGTTAACACCACCTTTAAGTTTTTCATCATGGCAGACCGCAGGTGCTTGTTCATCATGAATTGACTCTATAGATTTGCTTCGATGGATGACTTCAGCAGGAGAAATAAAATCGCTTTGTTTAATCTTATCTAACGTAAGCTCATGGCAGTCGGTAATCAATGCGCTAGGTCTTAAGTCGCAATCACCCGATTTTAAAGCATGACTGAAAATAATCGTATCAGTGCTTTGCTTGAGTTGTGCAGTTAATTTGGCGCTGTAATAAAGTTCTTTTTCGGCAGTTGCATGGGGCATTTGTAAGGATTTTTGTAATTTATGTGGAATAAAAGGATTAGGTTTTGCGTGAGGAGGCCAGGCGCTATCATCAAGACCTACTACCCATGTATGATGAAAGGGTAAATTAGCTGCTTCTAATAATCCTAATACTTGCACGGGTGCATCTATACTTTGTGGTTGAAAAATGGTTTTTGCCGCCAATCGTTGTATGTTTTGTATGGCTTCAAAGTGAGAAATACCAGGTGTTATCGTATCAAATGTTTTATATTCATTTAATAAATCTAAAAAACGCTGCACAATTTGGTATTCTTGACTATTAATACTTCGCTCACCTGGCCAACCTAACAGGCTTAATCTTTCCATCATGTGATTGACCCATTCGCTAGGCGGCAAAGTTTCAGTTCGATGATCTTTTGTTATTGCAAAAATACGTTTAGCGAAATAAGGACAGTATTTTTCTATACCTAAGTCAGTCAGTTTATTTAACTGTATTATTGTAACATTTTCATCTCTCAGGTAACGGTCAAATGCAGCTCTTTTAGTAAGTTCTTTTTCGGCTTCTCCTAAAAAAGGTGTGCGTAATAGATAACCCAATTTTTCAATGGAAATATATTCATGATGGTGTTGAAGCATTTGTATGGCAGCATAAATAATAGGGTAGCTAGCTAAACTTTTTCCTGCCGATATATTAAAATTTTGATCGGATAGTACATTTGAAAATATTTGTACTATCCTGTCACGATTATTTTCCAGATTTGGAACAATACACCCAATTTTTAGGGATCTCGTCTCATCTTGATTTAAAAGATAATTGGCCCATTTAGCCATCGTGATTAATTCTGTTTCGTAGTCTGGTAAGCTGCAATAAAAGCTTGTTTGTCTTGAAGGCGCATCATAAGAATAGAGGTTTTCAAGTATGCGAATGCGGGTACCTTCTGTTTCGCATGTTTTAAATAAAGTTTGTTGAATAGGCGATAATTCTGTAAAACCTGCAACGATTATCTCATCTGGTAATATCACAAGTTTATTTTTTATGTATTCGATGATGTGAGAAACCAGGGTATTAAAATCGATCCAGTGATTTTTTTCGCAATGTTCTTGAAATGTTTGTGCCCATTCTTGAAATGCGAGGCTATCTTCTGTCATGTCTAACATAGGATGTCGAATGTCTTGCTGCCATTGTTTCAATGTTCCCCATGCAGACTTGGCTAACTCAGCTGTTGCCGAAAGTTGTAATAATGAATCGTTTTTTGGTGATTTTTGTATGATGCTTTCCCATATTATTTGTTCTTGATGGTTAGATAGAATAGTATGATGCGTATTCATATGGGTAATGGCTATGCTGTCCCACATGCGTTGTATCCAACTTTGATAAGGCAGGATATCTAAGGTCGTCCAGCATAATTCGTTTTTACTTAACTGATAAGCTTGATAGCTTGTCGTGAGATTTGCGCTAAGACGACGATTAGGAGTGATGATGGTGGTGTTGGATTTAAGTTTTTCAAATATTTCCATGATACAAATCTTTTATAATAGGAAAAGAAACATCGAATTGTAAGCCTATTCCATTGGGTGGTGTATGTAAGCTGATGCGTGCATGATGCAATTCGGCAATTTGACTTACTATGGCAAGTCCTAAACCGCTGCCAGCAGCTTTAGTGCCTAATATTCGGTAAAATCGCTCAAATACTCTTTCGCGGAGTTCAATAGGTATGCCTGGGCCGGTATCAGTAATGCGTAAAATGACTTCATTATTTTGATTTAATAGAGTGACTTTAATTTCAGCATGAGGAGGTGTATAACGAATTGCGTTATCAACGATATTTCGGATGAGGATGCCAAGTGTTGTTTCATTACCATGGACTGTGGTAATCATAGGCGGTGGAGCGAGTTCAATATCAATGTTTTTTTCAAGTGCGGCTGGAACAATATAAGTTAATATTTCTTTGGCTAGTTTATATAAGTCAAGCTCATGCCAATCATTTAACGTATCTTCTTGGTTGAGTCTGCTTAAAGTAAGTAACTGGGTGACAACATGTGAGCTACGATCTACACATTGTGTTACTTTTAATAGCGCATCGGCTCTGTCCGCATTATTGTCAGCCTTAAGTGCAACTTGAGCTTGTGTTTTTAATGCTGCAAGCGGCGTATGTAATTCATGAGCTGCATCGGCCGCGAAGCGCTTGTTTCTATCAAAGGCAAGTTTAAGACGTGTAAATAAATGGTTTAGCTCAATCACGAGAGGTTTTATTTCAATGGGTAAATTGCTCGTTGTGACAGGTTCAAGATAATTGGATGCGCGATCGGATATTTCGTTGGTAACGCGTGTAAGAGAGCGTAGTGCCAGGCCGACAATGACCCAAATTAAAATAGCAAATAAGGGGAAAGTCACTAATAATATATAGCCATTATTTCGGGTAATAAGATCAGTTAATGCATTACGTGTTTCATATATTTCAGCAACGACTATGTTTATTTTGCCGCTTTTATCAGCACTTGCATACACTCGCCATTCTTTATCACCAATGAGAACGTCGCTAAATCCTTGTGGTGTATGATTGAGAGAAATGTTTGAGCTATTATCTGAATGAAAACTTAATCTTCCATCACTGTTCCATATTTGGAACATAAAATTAGAATAAGTCTCTGTTTGTAAATAGCGGACCAATTTTTTTTGAGTCAATGAATCCACATTAGCAAGTTGGTTTAACTTTTCTATGACCATATGTATTTTAATGAGTTCACCATCGAGATAAGGTTTAATAATTTGTTTATCCAGCAAATAGTTACCAATCGCTGTAATGGATGAAGCTACAGTGATACTTAAGAATAGGCTGATAAATAAAAAACGACGTATGGAGTGAATCATTTTTCATCTTTACTTTTATCTATCATATAACCAATGCCTCTGATGGTGTGGATAAATTCTTGTCCAAATTTTTTACGTAAGTTGTGTATATGAACTTCCAGTGCATTACTATCGACATCTTCACCCCAGCCATAAAGTGATTGGGCGAGATGTTCGCGTGATAAGACTCGTCCTGCATTTTCAAGGAGTTTTTGGAGCAAAGCAAACTCCCTGCGCGAAACGTTAACCAGTTCTCCATGAAATTTGACAGAGTGAGCGGCTGGATCAAGTACAATATTTTCATGTATTAACGTAGGTTCAGCGCGAGTCGTGGATCGTCGTTGAAGTGCTCGCATGCGTGCGCATAATTCATCCAGGTCAAAGGGCTTGGTGAGGTAGTCATCTGCGCCGCTATCTAGACCTTTCACTCTATCTTCTATGGATTCACGTGCCGTTAAAATAAGAACAGGAGTGGTTTGGCCGCGAGATCGCAGTTGTTGTAATACGGTAATGCCGCTAAGCTTAGGTAAGCCCAGATCAAGTACAACGACATCAAAGTTTTCTGTTCTTAATGCTTGATCTGCTGCTAGACCATCTTTAAGCCAGTCTACCGTGTAGCCATATTGTATTAAGCCAGTTCTTAAACCGTCACCGAGCAGTTCATCATCTTCAACCAAGAGTATTCGCATTGTCTCGCTCCAGTTTAAGGCGGTATTATAATATACTTAGTATAAATTTATCTTTTTTGTTTAATAATAGCAAATAGAATAATTTTTATACAGACTTAAATAAGGCAAAATACCATATGGATAAAAGTTTACTCGAAATTTTAGCATGTCCTATATGTAAAGGTGAATTATTGTTTGATACGAAAAACCAGGAGTTGATCTGTCGATTTGATAGGGTGGCTTATCCGGTGATAGATGATATTCCTGTGATGCTAGAAAATAGAGCACGAAGATTAAGCGGGGATGAGTAGGGTGAGCGTGCTGCACGCTAGCCCGAGTATCCCTTCTCTCGCCGCGCTTTTTGCGGTGGGAGAAGGTGCCCGATAGGGCGGATGAGGGTGCTGGGGATCTGCACGATTTATCCTTGCTTAAAACATACCTCGCCCAAAAACAGCCATCCTGGTACAAAATATTTGCAGATTGTTAGCTATAACATATACAATAATCAATCAAAACACAAAACGAGGTTCTGGAAATGCATCGTAAAACCATAGAGTATTATTTAGAGCAGCATTTTTGCGAGGAAGAGAAGACAACCCACGAAATGGTTTTTCATCTCAATCCCGAATCTGTCGAAGAAACGAAATCGAATACATTAGAAGCACACAAAAACCCAGCAACAGATCCTGGTAAAGCCCGCTCACCATTCGTAACCAATCACTTAG
>JABDBK010000017.1:0-39127 GCA_013288655.1 Gammaproteobacteria bacterium
AGCAAGACTATTCAAACTCAGTTGTGCTGTCGCTGCGTTTGCTAAACTGATTTCGCTATCCAGCGGCAATGAATTAGCAGTGGTTTGTTCAAACGTTCCAGATGTAATACTCGTTATTCCACTATAAGTATTTGCACTCAATCCCGCACCTAATGCTAATGTTCCACCACCGGATAATGTGACGCCGCCTGAACCTGTGATAGCACCATTTAACGTCGTTGTGTTTGTATTGCTCGCAGTTAAGTTATCGGTACTTAAATTGAGATTGATGCTGCCACCCAATGTTAAGCTGTTCGAACCGCCGATGGTTGCTGTCACACTGCCTGCATTGGTTGAATCCAATGTAATGGGGTTAGCGATGGATATACCATTGCTGTTTGCGGTTAATGTCCCGCCATTGAAGTTTAATGTGCCTGTGCCGACTGGGCCGCTCGTTATGCTGCCTATGGTGCTTGCGCCCAAACTCAAGGTGCCTGCATTCAGTGTCGTAGTGCCTGTATAAGTATTTGCTCCACTTAAAATCAATGTGCCTGTGCCGACTTTAACAAGACTACCACCACCAGCGCCGCTAATAATGCCCGCATAAGCAGCGGGTGATGTATTGTCATTGCCAATCGTCAATGTTGCTGTGCCCAATGACACGTTGCCGCCCAAGTTGCCGCCACCGGTTAATGAGCCAATGGTTCCAGTAAGATTAATCAAGGCCAGTTGTGCTGTAGATGCATTGGCTAAACTGATTTCACTATCCAGCGGCAATGAATTAGCAGTGTTTTGTTTAAACGATCCAGAAGTAATACTGGTAACGCCGCTATAAGTATTTGCATTCGATCCCGCATTTAATATTAATGGTGCACCACCGGATAATGTGACTCCACCCGAACCTGTGATAGCACCATTTAACGTTGTATTAGATGTGTTGCTCACAGTTAAGTTATCGGTGCTTAAATTGAGATTGATGTTGCCACCCAATGTTAAGGTGCTCGTACCACCTATAGTTGCTGTCACATTGCCTGCATTGGTTGAATCCAACATAATGGGGTTAGCGACGGATATGACACCGCTGTTTGCTATTAATGTTCCACCATTAAAGTTTAATGTGCCTGTGCCGACTGGGCCGTTCGTTATGTTGCCTGTGCTGTTGACGCCGAAACTCAACGTGCCTGAACTCAAAGTTGTTGCACCACTGTAAGTATTAGCACCCGATAAAAGTAACGTTCCAGCACCATTCATTAATACAGTTCCGCTGCCATTTCCAATCACACCAACAGGTTCAGAAATCTTTGTGCTTGCGGCTGGTGTAAAGGTGACTGCGCTCGTTCCATTCGTGATTCCGCCTTGGAATGTTAATGTCGTTGTTCCTGAAGAAGAGGAAGCTGCAGCCAGTGTTAAACCGGCAGTCCCACCATTCGTAATAGCGCCTTGCAATGTTAACGTATCATTTGATGAAGCCGATGTATTATTTAATTTGATGGTTCCACCACCACCTGTAATGTTAAAGGTACGGTCCGTGGTATCGTTACCTCCAGTATCCGTATCAATTAACGTTCCAGTGGTTGAACTATTACCTAATGTAATCTGACCTTGCGCTGAAGCCGGTGCACCAATCGAACTATTGCTGTTTGTTCTGTTAAGTGCTGTGACACTGAGTGTGCCATTTTGAACGGTTGTTGTTCCTGTATAGGTACTTGCAGTATTGCTTAATGTTAATGTACCTGTACCCAGTTTAATAATACTACCAGCGGTACTGGTACTGCTAATTAAGCCCGCAAAAGCCGATGATGGGGAAGTATTATCATTACCGATTGAGAGTGTGGCAGTGGTCAATGCGACATTGCCGCCCGTTGCACCACCTCCTGTTAATGATCCAATCGTGCCGGCCAGAGTATTTAGACTCAGTTGTGCGCCTGAAATATTGGCTAAATTAATTTCACTGTTCAAGGGTAAAGAATTTGCATTCGTCACTTGTTCAAACGTGCCTGCATTAATGTTTGTAACACCGCTATACATATTTGCACTGGATCCTGCTGATAAAGCGAGGGTCCCGCCGCCTTGTAAAGTTAAACCACCTGCCCCTGTGAGGGCTCCACTTAATGTCGTTGTGTTTGCAGCGACATTAAAAATATTAGTAGTGCCTGTTAAACCAATCGCATTGGAAAGACTCAATGCGGCTGATGTATTTAATTGAGCTGTGCTGCTGGCGAGAGAACTATTCAAGTTAATTCCACTCGTATTGGTCAAAATAGTGAGAGCCGTTAAATCAAGTACTGCAGTTGCACTCGCTGAAGGCGTGATATTAATATTTCCGCCTCCTGATGGCCCTAGTGCACCAGAGACAGTTGCAGCCAAGGTGCCAGCATTGATCGTGGTTGTGCCTGTGTATCCACTATTAGCACCTGAAACAGTCATTGTTCCACCCGTGGTATTTTCTGTGAGACTTCCTGAACCCGTTAAATTAGCATTGATAGTAATGGTTCCTGCTGTGCTCGTTCCTGTTAATGTACCACCACTGCTGATCGTCAATGCACTAGATCCGGAGTTTGATAATGTTATGGTTGGATTGGTGCTATTTCCTAAAGTGACTGTGGGTGATGCAGCGGAATATAAAATATCACTACTAGACAATGAGCCTAATGCAGTAATCATATTCGCTGTTGAAAATCCGGTGCTGCCGGTATAAGCCGTAATCGTATTCGCACTCATGGCAAGAGAAGTTGTTGATCCACCGCTAGTACCCGTTAAACCTAAAAGATTGCCTTCCGTTCCAGCGCCGCTTAAGTAAATTAAATAGGGTGAACTGTCAGCGACCGTACCGTTTTGCTCTAGATAATAGAAATAACCATTATTGCCTGTGTAAGTGGTATCAACATTGCTGCCATTCACAGCAAGCACGGTTGCTTTACCACCGCTAGCAGGCGTTGTACCAGAAATGACACGAGGCGTACTTGAGTTAAAACTTAGTAAGTATGGATACGAAGTTCCTGAAATAATTCCCCAAGTACCCCCTGAAAATCCGGTAGGAAGTGCATTTTGTAATTGAGTCGTGGTTTGTGGAGTGCCGTTACCCGTGATAGAGAGGGGTATTCCTGATGTAACACTGTCCCAGTAACTATTGTTATTGCTTCCTGTGACACCATTATATAAACCCTCCGGGCTTCCTGTTCCAGAAACAAAACCTGTGCTAAAAGAATCGGTGATACTGACGCCTGAATGAGCAAATCCAAGTAATCCTGCAGTAGTCTGAGATGAACCGCTATTGATCACAGCAGCTAAGCTATAATCATTAGTCAATCCTCCGCTAGTGCCATCAAACGCTCCTGCCATTCCGCCAACTGCAAAATAACCATCTCCGGGATTATCACCATGAACGATACCTGTCACAAAAGAATTGGCAATCGTAGCGTTGCCAGACGCATTCCCAACTAGTGCGCCCACAACAGGGCCACCGCTTACGTTTGCGTTAATTAAGCCAACATTTAGAATCGTGCCGTTGGTAATTGCGCCAAATAAGCCTGCTGCGGCTACACTGGTGTTGATGGTGAGATTGCTAATGTTATAAGCTTCTCCATTAAAACTACCAGTAAAAGCATTGTCATTGACAAAGCTGGAGCCGCTTATATGCCCTGTTCCAACTGGGATAAAACCTGAAGATGCTCCACCCCATATGTCTGCTGCGTTAGAAAGTCCACTCAAGTTAATATTGCTACCCAGGGTATAACTAGAGCCCAGGGTGGTAGTGTTAATGCCCATCAACTGTAATGCATGTGGAGTATAAATGGTGGTTTGAGATTCTGAGGCCAGCATGGGTCGTGTTTGTCCATTGAAGATATACCATGTTGTACCGGATGTCCCTATGCTCCAGTTGTATGGCGCGGAAGAATAAGTAGTGGTTGCGGAAAGATTAGCCGTGCCCGACAGGCAGCCTGAACCGGTAAAGCAACCGCCAGTCAGGTTGGTTACGTTTGACAGTCCCAGATCAATACCAACACCGCTTGTTTGTCCGCTGGTAGTCGTATCCCAAAAGCTGTTGCTAATACTGGCGCCGGCATTTATCAGACCTACAAAACCACCTACAGTGCCGGTATTGGAAGAAACAGTCCCTGTGGAATAAGCATCAGAAATGGTAGCTGACGATAATTGGCCAGCAAAGCCTCCTACCTGGAGATTACCGCTTAAGCCGGCATAACCTGTTACGGTGACATTGCCTAAACTGTAATTATTTGCAATGCTGCCTGAAGTTGAAATCGCACCCAACAGTCCTCCAATATCATTTGCTCCTGTAACAGATGTTAAAGTAGCGGTAACAGGAGCATTGGCGTAGCTACTGTTTACAGAAGAGGTACTTGAGAGATACCCAATGAGTCCGCCGATATTGGTAAAGTCAGTCACAGGGCTGGTGCCGTAACTGACATTGACAGCAGCTGTAGAGCCAGAATTAGTGACTGCTGTGGCTCCATCAGCATTGCCAATTAATCCGCCTGTACGGCTATTTCCTGTTGTGACGTTTACAGTTCCAGAAGTGTAATCATTGGTAATGGTGCCTGAACCTGCCGTATATCCAGCGAGTATACCCACTTCAACTTGACCGGAGGGATTAGGTACTAATGTTTGTGTAGCACTAGCACTGACATTGGCTCCTGTAATATTCAGATTGCTTAAGGTGGCACCACTTGCATCACCGATTAATCCGACGTCTGAATGAATGTCTGATGTGACATTGATAGTAAGACCTGAGATCGCAAAATTCTGGCCATTGAATATGCCGGAGAAATTATGGGTTGTTCCACTGCCAATGGGGATAAACCCTGCACCGCTGTTCCAGGTGCTTGTTCCAGAAGCATTAATAGTACCTCCTAAAGCATAATTATTGCCGGTAGTCAGCGGTCGTGTAGCAATGCCTTGTAAACCAAATACATCGTAAACTACATTATAACTTGTACCGCTAATATTCGTTGTAATTCCTCGGATAAATTCTGCGTTATAGGTGCCGTTAAATGCAGTTCCGCTAGCAATTTGAAAGTTGTTTCCCACAGTAAAACTAGGATTAGCGACACCACTGTTTTGTGTCCATTCACCCTGAGAAAGGGTAAAGTTATTGACATTAATGGTACCTGAAGAGTTAGTGGCAATACTGCCGCCTATATTTGCTGCCGATAATATTAAGCTGCCGTTTGTTCCTGTAATGGGATTATCGATAACAATAATCCCATTAGTTCCATTAGCGGTTAAAGTTAGGCTATTACTCGTGGACCAGTTAATGGCATTAACCACAGTAATATTTCCTAGGCCACCGCCGCTTGACGCCGTTGTGACAACAACGTTCGTTGAATTTAAAGCGTTACCCAGTGTTGTAGTATTGAGATATGAATCTGTCGGATTGGTTGTACCGGCAAACGTTTCTGGATTAGTACCACTTCCTGTATTCGCTGATTGATCATTGGTAGGATCGCCTGCTGCTTGGGCATTTGCAAGACTAGATGCAATCCAGATATTCGTAGGATCGAGTAACCAGGTTCCTGAACTTCCCTTATTAGCCTGCGTATTGACAACAGCGCCCGTGACATCGAGTACGTGACCTGATGTTTCTACAAACCCGCCATCACCACTTAATGCACCACCTTGTGCGAAAATGCTTCCATTAAATTGAGTATTATCGTTTGACCAGACAATAACTTTGCCGCCATTGCCATTATTTATTGCGCTAGCATTAATTTTGGTATTCGCATCAACGGATGTCGTAGTCGCATTGAAGTCGGGTCCTGCACCATGTTCATTTCCACCGATTAAAACTTCACCGCCACCGTTATAACCCGAAGCATCAATCGTAGCATTGCTCACTTTCACTCTTGTTGCTAAAAGTTTCACTGTGCCGCCAGATTGATTGGGACTTATGCCTGAGACATCAATTTTGCCATTCGAAAAAATCAGATCACCGTTAGAAGATTGCGCAAAATGCGTGGCTTCTGGAGTGCTTTTAGTATTCACTGCATTATCGAGAACTTTTTGTGCGACTCCAGCCTGCATATGAACAAGACCTAAATCTTTTATATCTTGCGCAGAAGCTTTGTTATCACTTGAAGCTTGGTCGATACTGAAATTGATTAATTGATCGCCGGCAAAGTCTAACGTAAATTTGTTGCCAGCACCCATGATGACGGTACCTGCATGAGCAGTGATGTTGCCATCGTTCCCGACGCGGTTACCAATCAATGCAACTAAACCATAATCAGCAGCATTGATGTTGCCGCGATTGATGACAGCGGCATTAGGATATTTGGATGGGATATCAAACACATAATGTTGCGAATCAAATTTACTCATATCAGAAGTGGAAGCAATAATGCTGCCTACATTCACAAATGAACCGGGCCCAAAATAAATACCTGCCTGGTTAATAAGAACAACTCTGCCATTCGCATCAAGTGTTCCATAAATTTGAGAAACTCCATTAGCTGAATCAACGCGGTTGACTGCAACAGAGCTACGGCTGGGTTGATTAAAGATGGTGGTCTCACCTTTGTGTATATTGAATTGGTTCCAATTGATAGAGGTGGAGGGAGTGCTTTGATTGATAGTTAGGGTCGAACCATTTTGTTGAATATTGACTTGACTAGGGTTAAAACCACCCGGCGCCACGATAGGATTGGCTGTCGCTGCCATGAAAAAGCAGGTGCAAAATAGTGATGTTATACCAAGTATAATTCGCTTCACTCGACCCCTCCTCTTAGCGCTTCTATTTATACTTATATATTGAGTATAGCCATTGATAAAAAAATTGCCTGATTTTTGTTTTTTTAGATAATTTTCAGTAAGTTATGTGTTATAAAAGGTAGGGCTTGAATAGGACGTTAAAACAGTCTAGAGTGTCGCCCATTCATGTTTATTATCAGGAGTCATTTATGGCCGTTACTATGCAAGAAACCATGAGCGCAATTCGTAAATATGCGCCAAATTTTGTACCTAAGGCAGGCATCATTTTGGGTTCAGGTTTAGGATCGGTTGCGGATCAATTAACTAATCCTATTACCATTCCTTATCAAGCGATCCCAGGCATTAATACGGGAAGTGTCGCAGGCCATGCATCCTTGTTAGTCATGGGCTATTTACAAGATGTACCTGTCGTGTGTTTAAAAGGCCGTTTGCATGTGTATGAAGGCGCGAGTTATGAATCTATACGTACTTTTGTTCGTATGGTTAAAAATTTAGGCGCAAGTACGCTGATTGTCACGGGTGCGGCGGGATCCATGCGTGCCGAAATGGGCCCTGGTGAAATCATGATGATTAATGACCATATTAATTTTCAACCTGGTAATCCTTTGGTGGGCCCGAATGATGAATCCATAGGTCCGCGTTTTGTGAGTCTTGAAAATGCATACGATGATGAATTAAGAAATAAAGTATTAGAAGTTGCAAAAAAACTGAGTATTCCAATACATGAAGGTGTTTATTTGTCACTCTTGGGTCCATCTTTTGAAACACCTGCTGAAATACGTGCTTATCGTTCATTGGGTGCGGATGCTGTGGGCATGTCTGTTGTTCCAGAGGTGATCATTGCCAGACATTGCGGCATGAAAGTCACAGGTTTAGTGGCGATCACCAATCTTGCAGTGGGTATGAGTTCTGAAAAAGTCACGCATGAGGGAACCTTGCGTTATGGTGAGCAAGCTTCGCGTAATATGATTAAAATTATAAACGGATTTGTAAAGGAAATAGGACGTGGTTATTAAAGATATAGAGAAAAAAATTTTTTCTCTTCTCGATTTAACGAGCTTACAAGATTCAGATAATGCCGCATCTATTGCGGCATTATGCCATAAAGCAGAAGAGGCCCACGTTGCTGCAGTGTGTGTTTATCCGCTCTTTGTTCGTGAAGCAATGGCGCATCTTGCAAAAAGCACTATTAAAGTTGCAACGGTGGTCAATTTTCCGCGCGGCGACGAAGCGCTGGATGTGATTTCGACATCTATTCGACAATCATTAGCGGATGGCGCAACAGAAATTGACATGGTTTTTCCTTATAAACATTATTTACAGGGGAAAAAATCAAATGCATTACATAAGGTTTCTGCTTGTAAAGAACTTGTGGGAAAAGATATTCTACTTAAAGTTATCTTAGAGACAGGAGTGATTGATAATTTGTCAGTCATTGAGCAATTGAGTTATGAACTTATTGCAGCGGGCGCCGATTTTTTAAAAACTTCCACAGGAAAGGTGTCTGTGGGCGCGACGATTGAAGCGGCTGCTGTCATGCTCTCTGCCATTAAATCATCAGGTGCTAAAGTAGGTTTTAAAGCCTCAGGTGGAATACGTACCGTAGAGCAAGCTTTGCAATATATACGTTTGGCGGAAGATATCATGGGGGTAGAGTGGGTCACATCAGAGCATTTTAGGATAGGGACGAGCGGGTTATGTCTGTCAGCTTTATAAGGCCGGCCCACCACTGTGTCATGCCAGCATGCTTTTAGCTGGCATCCAGCCTAGATGCCAGCTAAAAGCATGCTGGCATGACACTCTTTTAGACTTATGGATATCTCGGAATTGCTATAAATACTGAGCTAATTTATCCACTCGAGAAAGAAAAAAATCTTTTGACCATAGTTCGAGCGTCAGTAATTCTCTAGGCCGTAAAAATCTGTCTACATCTTTTTTTGCGGCTTCCCAATCGATGCTCATTATTTTGGTTCTTAATTCTTTTAGATACCACTCTGGCGTGACGAAGATAGTCTTATCTTTCCAAGGCCCGGCTTGCATCATTGCTTTATTCAATAGCTCAAAATTGATAGGTACTTTTTTTGCTACGTACCAGCTAAAATCATACCAATCACGGCCTTTGATATAATCACGACAAAGTAAGGCATGGTTTTTGCTAGCAAATAAACTCGGTAAATCTTGAGATTGAACGCTATATGCTAAAGGAAAATCTAAATATTTTAATTCATACCTGGAACCATCAGGTGGATTGGTATCAATTTCTAATTTAATTTGCAGTTTCGGTCGATGGGATCTTGAATCTTTTATGATTAACATTCCACCCGAAGAATCTGCTTTTAAAAAAGCGGTTTTAATGACCTTATCTAATTTTGTTCGATTGATGATATCTAATGAGTAACCATAAACATTAAATTCTTCACGCATGTTTTTAATGTAGGTTTCCCAATCAAAATTTTTATCTGGTTTTTCTAAAACAAAATCTAAATCTTCAGAAAATCGTTCTAACCCATATAAAATTCTGAGACATGTCCCACCTTGAAATGCTGCAATTTTGAAAAAGCCAGCACGTGAAAGTGCCATCAATGCAATTTCTTGCGCGATTTCTTTAAGCGCATTCTCTTGGTCAATGATTGTTTTACAATGATAGTCCAGTAATCTTTGCTGAATGATTTCAACGCTCATCGCTTGATCTCTTTTTGAATATTTTTTAAAAATCGACTCATTCTATTTTGATGATAATATTCATCAAGTAATTGTATTTCTTCATGACGTAAATGAGGTAAATTTTCAACATTGATTCGTAAACTTTTAATCAACGGATCAAGACTATACCAATTTTTGCGATGACAATAAATGTAATCGCAAATAGCTCTCCAGGGTTTTGCCATAAAAAATGTGTTTTCATTGTCTTTGATGAGTGCCACTTCTGTATATAAATCTTTAAGAGGAACTTGCTGATAACTAAAATGTCCTAGTGGTGTTTTAATTTCTTTAAATCGTTTACCTGTTGCGCTAGTCGTTGTGTAAACAGCTTCTGGGATCAAATTGTGATAACTCAAGGCAGATTCCAGGCTAATAAATGAAGGGCCATAAATATATTGTGCCAATTCAAATGGGTGAGGTTTTTTAAAATAGCCAATCTCATCGGTAATGCAATATAATCCTCTTTTAATGTGTAATAGTTTGCCTTGCGCCAGCATTCGCTTTACTTTGCTATAACGGCTAT
Source organism: Gammaproteobacteria bacterium (assembly GCA_013288655.1). GTDB lineage: Bacteria > Pseudomonadota > Gammaproteobacteria > DSM-16500 > DSM-16500 > JABDBK01. Next base: position 9,935 of record JABDBK010000017.1, read on the forward strand.
CTCGTGTTCCATCTATTAAGTTTTCTACCTCAGAATCTGTGAGATAAGGGTGTGGATAGTTCCGTAATTTTCGTTCTAATGAGTTAGTCATATAATCAACCAATACTGTCATTATTTGACAGTTTCATACAAATTATTATGGCATATAATGGAAAATAAGGCAATATATATGAAAACTGTCTATTTTTGACAGTTTTAAGCAACTGGCCTTTTTGCTCAACCTATGCTAGAAAGACACTTGAATTTTGATAGGAGAGAAAAATGCAAGCCGCATCCACGAATGGAGAAATAGTTTTGAACTCACATGAAATAACACACACAGCCCAGGCTTGGGTCGTGACACTGACTGCTTCCCTGTTTTTCTTTTATACATTTATCCAGCTCAATCTTTTCAATGCCATTGATGTTGAATTAATGCAAGCATTTCATTTGAATGCACCCGAGTTGGGGCAATTATCTTCCATGTTTTTTTATGCGAATGTCTTATTTCTCTTTCCTGCAGGTATATTGTTAGATCGATTTTCAACCAAAAAAATCCTCTTAATGTCTGTTTTGCTTTCATCAGTCGGAACTTTGATATTTGGATTAGCGGATAATTATATTGTCGCAGCAACTGGCCGATTTTTGGTAGGTACCGGCGCAGCTTTTTGTTTTCTAAGCTGTATAAAAATCGCAAGCCGTTGGTTTCCTCCCACAAAAATGGCTCTAGTCACAGGCATTATTGTGACGATGGCTATGTTGGGCGGCCTGGTAGCGCAAACTCCGTTGGCTATGTTGAGTCATCTGGTGGGTTGGCGTTCTGCAGTACTTATGGATGCGGGTTTAGGCGCTTTCATTTTTTTAGCGATCTTATTGTTAGTACACGATTACCCATCGCATCATCATGATAAACATATTGCCGATAAAGCTCATTTACAAACCTTAGGCTTCTGGAAAAGCATGGGTTTGGTCATGTTAAATCCTCAAAATTGGTTAGGTGGTATTTATACAGCTCTTATGAATTTACCCGTATTTTTGTTGGGCGCATTATGGGGCATACATTATTTGATGCAAGTGCATCAGGTAAGTTTGATGCAAGCATCCTATGCAACGACGCTATTTTTTGTGGGAGTGATTTTTGGTTCACCTTTCTTTGGTTGGGTTTCTGATCGTATGAGTCGTCGTGTGTTACCTATGTTGTTAGGCGCCGTTGTTTCATTGATAGTGATGTTAGTATTGCTTTATGTTCCTGGTTTATCTTTTGCTACGGTATTGCTCTTGTTCTTTTTGGTAGGTTTTGTCACCAGCTCTCAGGTTTTAAGTTATCCCACGGTTGCAGAACATAATCCAACCTCCTTAACGAGTACGGCGATTAGCATTGTTTCTACCGTTATTATGTTCAGTGGAGTGGTTTTTCAACCTTTATTTGGTTGGGCGATGCAATGGCATTGGGACCATACCATGGTTGATGGTGCGCCGATTTATACTGCATCAGATATGTTAAATGCCATGTTGATGATGCCTATTGCCTTCGTGGTTGCTTTTTTTGTCGCTTTATTTATAAAAGAAACGCATGGTAAGTTACAACATGGCTAGAGCTTTTATTCTTTTACTGGATTCATTCGGGATAGGTTCGACAGATGATGCTTTAAAGTATGGCGATGAAGGCGCGGATACTTTTAGGCATATTGCAGAGTATTGTGCTCTTGGTAAAGCAGATAAAGAAAATATGCGCAAAGGGCCTTTGCATATCCCCAATCTTGTTCGTTTAGGTTTGAATGAAGCGGCTATTATTAGTAAAGGTCAATCCGTGCCTGGATTAACAAGTCCTGCCATGATTGAAGGTGCTTACGGTTGTGCTGCAGAAAAAAGTTTCGGCAAAGACACGCCTAGCGGTCATTGGGAAATTGCTGGTGTTCCAGCTTTGTTTGATTGGGGTTATTTTCCACCCGAGTATCCCAGTTTTCCCGAAGAACTTTTAGAAGAACTTATTAAACGTGGTAATTTATCGGGTGTTTTAGGAAATAAACACGCTTCTGGTACAGAAATTATTGCAGAACTTGGTGAAGAACATGAACAATCGGGTAAGCCTATTGTCTATACTTCGGCTGATAGCGTTTTTCAAATTGCATGTCATGAAGAAAGCTTTGGTTTGGATCGTTTGTATGAGCTTTGTTTGATTGCGCGTGATTTAGTAGATTCTTATAACGTCGGCCGTGTCATTGCAAGACCTTTTACAGGCACACCTGGAAATTATCGTAGAACGGGAAATCGTCGTGATTATGCGGTGCCCGCACCTGAACCTACGTTGTTAGATAAACTTAAAGCATCCGGCCGCGATGTGATTTCCATAGGTAAGGTTGCAGACATTTACGCGCATCGCGGCATCACAAAAAAAATTAAAGGCGATGGCAATATGGCGCTTTTTGATGCCTTATTAAAAGAGACGATGACAGCGCCAGATGGCAGTTTAGTGTTTGTTAACTTTGTCGATTTTGATATGTTGTATGGCCATCGTCGTGATGTAGTGGGTTACGCTAAAGCGCTCGAAGATTTTGATGCAAGACTGCCTGAGTTTGAGCGTTTAATGAAACCAGGTGATATTGCGATCATCACTGCAGATCACGGTTGTGATCCTACCTGGACAGGCACAGATCATACGCGTGAAAATATTCCTATTATTGCTTTTGGACCCGGAATAAAAACAGGTTCTATCGGTAAGCGAGAAACATTTGCGGATATAGGTCAAACCTTGGCGAGACATTTGGGTATTTTGCCGTTAGCGACGGGAGTTGCGTTTTGATAACACAAAAAAAGGAAGTAAGTTATGTTATCTCAAGCTTTAAAAGAAGAAAAACAAGAGGCTATTGTAGGATTTCATATTTTAAGTGATGGAAGTTTTTTAAAGATTCACAAAAAACCATACGTAGAAATACGTAAAGGTGATGTTACAACTTTTATTAAGATTGAAGAAGTAGACCCTCGTTGGACTAAGAGTACTAAAATAATCGAATTACCTGATCAGCACCTGGTTTTGGCATATTGTAGGGGTTGGACGGAAGATTGCATGGTTATTCTTGATCTTAACAATGGAAAATGTATGGCTAGTAAAGCCATCGATGAGGTTGAATCATTATCTGCATTAGAAAATGGTCGTTTTCTTATAAATTCAAAGATTATTTGTTTTTATCAAGGTAATGATTTAGTGACAGAAAAAGCCAAAGACTTTATTGATTTTAGTAAGCGGGCTTTGGGAATTGGTTATTATAGATTATCGACTAGAGGGCCTCGATATTTTTTATTACCCGATAAATCGGGTTTCATTTATTTCGATGATAATCGTCCATCCACTATTAAAATGATTACCCATCAATTTAAAGAAAGAGATCAAAAGCGATTGTGCTCAGTAGATAATTGGCCTTGGGTCATGGATTTTGCTTTTCTCTCTTATGATAAATTTGCATGCATTACTGCAGACAGGTTGGATCGACATTATGAGCTGCATGTTGTAAATACGGATCTTACCCGCTCTTATAAAACTAATTTACATCGCTTTGTAAAATTGTTAATGCTCAATGATTATCATCTAGCCGTCGTGGGCTCGAGCTCTCAACTACGATCACAAGATTATCATTATAAAACCTGTGTGAAAGTTTTTAATGTATCTTATAAAAAAGTTACGGAAGTAAAAAAAATCACTATCGACATACCCTTAGAAGATGTTTTTGTAGCAGCGACACCTTATGGTGAATTGGTCACGTGTACTAAAACGGGTGACATAACAATACATCATGTTTTTTCTATGCAGAAGTTTAAAGAGAAAACAGAATCTGTTTTGGCATCGAGGTTGCCTAAAGATCTTATTTCTATTGTGACGGGTTATGCAGGATTTTTCGGAAGATGTTTTGGTGCGCCTAAGGATAAATTTGCGGAGATAGATTATAGGGATGATGGTTTTTTTTCAAAGCTGAGAGCGAAATTCTGAAGATCATTGATTTGAATACTCATTGCATCACGACTTATAGATCTTAAAACCGGGCCGCGCGCGGCTCGGTTTTAAAAGCCAAAAACTCCGAACTCAGGTTCATCCTAGCTTTTCACCTTCATCCCAATTTCATGCGGCACCCCATCCGGTTCACCCGCAAGATGTGCGACAAACTGCCAATCAATCAAAACATTGTTGTCTTTAGGTAGCTGACTATTGATAGCGGCTACAATATCATCCAGGTTAGTATCCATTCCTTTATCATGTTCGTCGAGCAAAGGATGTGCTTCCAGATAGAGTTTATCCCCTTGCCAACCTACTTTGTTAGGCATATTAATAATTTCAACGTGAGTGCCAGCTTGAATAATAGGGAAAAGTTCTTGAATATCGGTTTCATTCATACGAATACAACCAAAGCTTGCGCGTCTGCCTATGCTTTCGGGAGCGACGGTGCTATGAAGTAGAAAACTGGGAATATTCAAATAAATCGCATAATGTCCAAGAGGATTATCAGGTCCTGGAGGTAATACGCGAGGTAAGTTCACACCTTGCATTTCATTGTATTTACGTGCATCGGCTCCAGGAATCCAAGATGGATTAAGTTTTTTTCGAGTAATAGTCGTGTTTTGGATAGGAATGGTATTACCAATTTTGCCTATGCCAATAGGATAGGTGATGACTTTGTCACCGTTTTCGGGGTAGTAATAAAGCCGCATTTCGGGAAGATTAATGATCATACCTTTATAAGGCATGGGCGGTAATATAAAAGCCGTTGGAATGATTAGATTGCGTGAGTTGAGCGTGTATTCTGTGGTTCCAGGATTGGCTGCGACGATGGAATTTAAACCTAAATTATAACGACTAGAGACGGAAGCCGTATTGTCACCAAAATGGGCTTTAGCCATTTGGACTTCACCGATTAGACGGTTGCTAGGAGGTGGAAGAGGGTATTCCATGGCAAGCAGTTGATTTCCGCTAACGGTCATAAAAAGTATTGCGCATGTTTTTATAATATATTTTTTTATCATGAGTTAATTCATCCTCAGCCAGCTAAAAATGTCGAATGGTTTATCCACTTTCTGTCAGGATAATAAACGACAACAAGTGAATTGTCTTTAATTGTGTTAATTAATGGTCTTACAGTGTCCAGCCTGACCGCAGGACAGCCCCAGCTGCGTCCTAAATAGCCATGTTTTCTTATGACATCAGGATGCGCGTACCATGCGCCGTGAAAAACAATATAACGTTGTAATGCTTTGTCATTAAATCCATTTTCGAGTCCTACCAGACGCAAGGAATAGCCGTTAGCACCCATGTAGGGATCGCTCATGGTCTTGAAAACGCCAATGCTGGATTTTAAACTGCCTGGCTTGTTTGAGAAAGAGGTTGCATGGATTGTTCCACTGTTTTTTCCATGAGAGACCCAGGTATTGAACAAAACTTTACCATTTTTTAGGTCGATGACCCATAATCGTCGTTGAATAGAAGGTTTTGAATAATCAATGATAGTGAGCAAGTCTTTTTCCGAGACCCCTTGATGTTTGGCATTGATATAAGCTACCAGACCAAGTTTTAGGACTTCAACATTGATGTTTTTTGCTTGAGAATGAATAGTTTCAATTTCATTTTCGACCCAGGTTTCACTTCCTTTGGGGGGTACGATAGGCTTGGTGAAAAACCAATCAAAAGGTCCCCATCCCGAGAGGCATAGTGTCAAAATGATGCCCATCACAAAACAAGCTAACTTCCGTAACATGTTGTACAGTTTTTCCATAATCATAAGTTGGTAATATCACTGATGAAGGTGGAAGTATTTTAACAACATGTATCCAGTTATGACTAGCTGCTTAAGGTTTTCTTTTTTTATGATGGACGCCGCGTAGTTTGTTCTAGAAACAATGGAATATAATCAGGGGGTACATGATGACTAAAACTAGCAGGCTGAACCTGAGTGGGGAAAAGCGCTGGGCTATAACGACATGGGGGAGTAACAACAGGAGCTGTCACTAAAGTTGGCGTATCTGTCATTTCTTTGATTTCTTTGACTTCAGGCATACAATGGTTTGCTGTAACGTGAACTCTTATTGCTTTAGGGTATTTGTGATAATCGTGTGAGCGGTCGGGGATTACTCTATCTTGCAGAACCGCATAGCCTCCAATATAAGCTTTTACAGTAATACCATTACATTTGTCTTCTAGCAGTTTTTCTCTAACAGTTCGTGCAATAGAAGGTTCGCTGCCAAAGTCTTCTCTAGTTTCCGTGCGAGCTCGAACAGCCAATTGTTTGACTTTTTTTATATTATCACGTTCCATTGCATCAGGATTCTGGAACGATTTTCCAAAAAAACTTGAAATTAATTCTTTTGAATCGCTCTGATCAGTATCTTCTACATGAGATGATTTTAAAGATATTCCACAAATAGTAGAAATGTTTTGTAACTCTGTTTCTGAAAAATCATTAATAGAGTTATGCTTTTTCATCATGTCTGGGATATTTTTTATAGTTTCTTGGTTTGTATTTGGATCTATATACTTCACTTGCGTTGTGAGTTGGCCATGCTTGAATTTTTGTAAAATAACGATGGAATTTTCATTAATTACCGTATTCTCAATATTTTTAGTATTTTTAAGAAGGATTAATGCGTAAGTTTTTTGAGGTTTAATAGGGCTGGTAGTTGCACAAGCGCGTAATACCATTTCCTTAAGATCCGGTAAGTTTCGTGCATACTTTCCTGCCTTTTCTGCATAGCTCAAGTCCTTTGGATTGAATATGCTATTTCTACCTTCTTGACTGTAATGATGTAAAAAACTTAATTTAGTGATTTCTAAAATGGGAAGACTCGATTTTACAAGAGCCTGATAAGCGTTATGAGGTAATACAATTAGCATATTACCTTTTTCCCGACATATTTTTTGGCGCAATCTTATGACATCACGCAGTTCTATCATTGCGAGAGGACATGTATTGGAATCTGAAAAAAGTAATAGTAACTCTATTTTTTTAGGCGGTGACGTTTGTCCGCTTTTTCTTGTTTTTATGTGCTCACAAAGTGTTTGTTGTATAGTTCTTGGGTCAAGCGTGTTAATGTATTCTGCTAAGAGAAGAATATACTTTTCTTCTCCCTCGGTATGATGAGATAATAAGTTATTCGGAGCGTTAAAAAATCGCTCAATCAATGCGCTGGCTTCAAAAGGAGGTGCATTCATAATGTTTTGAAATTTTTCATGATTCAGCGGCGGATAATATAGAAGTATTTCCCTAAGATGGAAATTAATTTGCTTGAGTTTTTTGATATCACTAGTCATCATAAAGTCAAAAATGTGTTGCTGATTTTTAAGCTCAGTGCTGTTTAACATGTTATAAAATCTTGAAACTTCAGGAATAGAATCAATGGAAGAATTAGCAAGACGTACAACTTTGTCAACGTTTTTTGGGGTAAGTAGAGTAGCTAATGATAGCTCATTTAAGACTTCGCCAACTCTGCGGATGTAATCTTCGGATTTGTTTTCTATTATTGCTGAAATATTGAATTCTTCTCGAGAATGACCATTCGATAAGTAATTGAATATATATTCGATTCTTTCGTTTGGCTCTAGCTCCCAATAGCAAGGGTTCTGTGAAAACATAAAATTTTCTCAAAAGCAAAAATTGATTGGTTTAATTATGAGCCATGTTATCACAAAATAGACCGAAAATGTATAAATTTTGCTAAATTTTTATAAAAATGTCTATTTATGAAATACCCGGACTATATTTAGCGGATAGTGTCAAAATGACTAGCCGCTTAAGGTTTTCTTTTTTAACTTAGATGATTCCCGTAAGTGTTCATGCAATTGATGTGCTTTGCGAAAAAACGGATGCGAATCTGTTATTGCATAACCCACAGCACCTCCCATCGTGAGAGGTATGCCAGCACCTATCATTACTTTCCCTGCAATAGCGAGCACACTCGACGCGCCTCCTGTATAGGCGAATAGCCCAACAGATAAGCCGATCAGCAAGCCGCCTCCCAGTATTAGCATCAATCCTTTAAGCATGACACATAAAGATATGATTTTTGGTGCATGCCATAGGGAAACTTTTTTAGCTTTTTCTAACGATTCTTCAAACTTAGAGAAAGATGCATTAAATTCTTCTAAATTACTTGTATTAAGATAAGACACGCAATCATTTGCATGTTGCTTTAAGTCAGTAAGTAGCGCTAATTTTTTTGAATTACAGTGTATTTTTCCGTGTTCTTCGTCGATAGATGTTAGTATCGCTTGTATTTGTTGCTCAATTTGTACCACTGGTTTTTGTGGTATCACGCAGTCATCTTGATGAATATTATTTTCTCCTTGAGGAGTTATTGGAGAAATCGCTTCATGTTTTATTTCTTGAGGAATAATTTGAGGAAATTTTTTAAGAAGTTGTTGAGCAAGATCAGTTTCTTGAGTTTGAACTAATCTGAGATGTATATCACGAAGGTTAGTGTTTATAGAAGTATTTACTTCTAAAGAAGGAATTGTAGCTCCATTCTTAAGGAGAAAAATCGCTGCATCGGTACATCCAGTTGTAGTCATAGAAAAATAAAGCGGAGTCAAATTCTGGTTATTATGATGACTATGAATATTACCACCGTTTTCAAGCATGAGTTTCAGCACATCTACTCTATTCGCTAATGCCGCATAATGAATGACAAAATAATCTGATTGATGCCATACAAAATGGTTTATTTTATATTTTTGAATCAATGGGATGACAACATTGTCCCATTGTGACTCTTGTGCTGCGATTAATAATGCGTGTCCTAACTCTGCAAAGTTAGTTGTTTTTGCATCACTTGGTTCTATTTTTTTGTCTTCTGTTAAATCTCTATAACTTGCAATTTTTAACACATCATCCCATTGCTTTTCCTTTGCTGCTTTGGTGGCCGGTTTTTCGTTTTCGTATGATTTACCCCATTGACCCATGTGTTTGTCTAATAGAGCAAGTAAACTAAATTTTTTATGGCGAAGTGCTAGTTCTCTTAATTCCTCAATTTTTTGAGATTGTCTTAATTCTTTTATTTCATGTGACTTGAGATTTTCTAAATACGAATGTATGTCTGTAAAATCATTGGTTGTTATTTTAGTATCGAATTGTTGTGCAATAGTAGGAGGTTTTTTTTCTTCGGGTGGGAAATACGATAAATATGTTTGTAGCAATTGCGTGCATGCCGGATCTTTTGTTGCTCTTGCTTGGATGCTTTGAATCGATACTTTTTCACATGCTTTCTGAATACCTTGTGTGGTTAAGAGAGCGCTGTATTTGTCCGTTTTGTCTTTGTCTTCTTCTAGCAAACAAAAAAAGTTTGTATCCAATTGTTCTTGAGATAGATAAGGTAAAGCATGCCAAAGCATGTATAAAAATTTTAGATTTTCTTCAGGGATGCGAATGTGGTGTCCTGTTTGATGATTGTAAACATGTATAGGTAAATAATGTCCATAAGTGTTTAAAAAATAATATTGTGCTGTGACTGCCCATAACGCATTACCTAAAGATGATTTACCAACAATGCCTTCTGTGATGAGAAGATGAGACAAATCGGAAGTATCAAATTTCCCTTGACCAGCATTGCCTTCTGAATCTAAATGTTTGGGCATTAAGAAAACTTCGCTGTATTTCAATGAATACCGAGGAACACCAGGAAGGTGAACATGTTCTAGCATAAAAAATCCGTAGTCACTCGCGCTTGTACGTTTTTTACGGCCTTGGGTTTCATAAGAAATGGGTTTTCTTTTCTGATATGCGTCTTGAGTTCTCTTCCAGCGTCTCCGCATGCTTGCTTCAAGCTCATTTGCAGTTTTACGTGGTTTCGCTCGATTATCTCTGCCTAGACAATAATGCCCTGTATTAGATGCATATTTTAAAATGTCTTCTCTTTTGGGACGTAATAATCCAATCGTAAAAGGATAGGGAGCTGGTATATTAGTTTTTTGATTTTTAACTTTGATTATTTGATGATTCCCATTTTTAAATGTTCCTGAGTAAGTAATAACACCATCTATCTGATCTAGAATTAAACCATTAGGAATTTCTTTCGAATCATCTTCTAACCAAGCCTTTAAGAAAATATCATACCCATCAAATCCGCTTTGTTTTCTAACGGATAAATCTGTTTCATACGTTGCTCGTCCTATAGGATCAGATCCGGTGGCGCAATTAGCTTGCAGCCATGCTTTTCTTTTATCTGTTTTCATGTCCTCTACATGCGCAGAGGAATTAACATCACGATTAAATCCAACAGAATATTTAGTGTCGCCCCTGTAGCAAAAAGTGGGCCCTAGTTTCAAATAGTCATAAGTCGCAAGACCATAACCACAATCGATGGGTAACATAGAGGTCGCTAAATACTCGAAATGTCTTCTATCCTCAAGAAAATAAAGGTCATTTACTTTAAAAGAGTAGAATCGTGTTTGTTGTGTTCCATCACTGTTTACGTAAATATTTTCTCTTGTTGCGAAAAAAGACCTGTCTGCTGTCAAAACTTCTCCTATGATTTGATCATAGGGCTTAGTGGTTAATTGGCGTACGTTTCGCTGTTCTTGTTGTAATGGTTCCCAATCATTGCTTTTTTTGGTTCTACTGGGTTTTTTCTCTTCAGGCTGATGTTGTGGTAGCATATAACTTCTTCATTTTACTAAAATATAGTCAGCATACATGGGTTTGCATAAAATATCAACAAATATTGCTGATTATTATAAAATTAGAACATTTTTTGAACAAATATAATGCAAGTTTGACGCTGGTAGTTATACAAAGAAAAAGGTATAGTTGCACGCTTATAACGCGAACTCAGATAAAACTACCTTGTACTGTCATGCCAGCATGCTTTTAGCTGGCATCTAGTCTGGATGCCAGCTAAAAGCATGCTGGCATGACAGATGCGATTGGTTTAATGGATTCGTGTTTATAACTCATTATAATAAATTGGAGATAAATCATGAAAAAAATAGCATTATTCTTAGGCTTAGTAGCATCTGTTGTTTTATTTGCAGGTTGCGCGAAGAAACAAGCACCGGTTGCTGCTGATACCAGCACCCAAGTTGCACAACCAGCACCTGTTAAAAAAGATTTAAAAGGTGAAAGTATCTAATATCAGCAGGGGCGGGATGCCCCTCATGTTCGCCCCAAAACCAGAGGATTGCCTATGAACACAGCTGAAAAACTCCGCGTTGCCGTTTTATTTGGCGGCCGCTCGGGAGAACATGAGGTTTCTTTAGTCTCAGCCATGAATGTGATTCAAAATCTGGATCGATCACGTTTTGAAATAGTGCCTATAGGTATTGATAAACAAGGCAGTTGGTTTTTGGGTGATGATGTTTTTAATAAAGAGCTCAAGGCTCCTGCGGTGTTACGTTTACAACGGGATGCCGAAAGAATGTTGTTTAATCCAGAACTTATTGTTCAATCCAGGCCGACAGGCCTCGCAGCTTTAGCTTCGACAGAAATGACTACACAACGCTTGTTTGATGTCATTTTCCCTGTGATTCATGGTCCGCTTTGCGAAGATGGCACGATCCAGGGTTTACTTGAACTTGCTGAAGTTCCTTATGTGGGATGCGGCGTGTTGTCATCGTCAGTAAGCATGGACAAAGATGTCTCTAAACGCTTGATTCGCGATGCTGGCATTGCAGTGCCTTCTTATCTCGTGATTAAACGAGGACAGTGGGACAAAAATCCTGAACATTATTGTGATTTAGTCAAACAACAATTGACCTATCCTGTTTTTGTGAAACCGGCCAATACGGGATCGAGTGTCGGTGTGCATAAAGTTAAAAACCATGAAAATTTGATAGCTGCTATTCAAGATGCTTTTATCTATGATACCAAAGTGACTGTTGAGCAAGGTTTGGATGTTATTGAAATTGAAGTGGCTGTACTTGAATCATTAGAAGCGGGTGCGGATCCTATCATCAGTGTTCCAGGCGAAATAAGGCCCTCTGCGCAACATGAATTTTATTCTTATGCATCAAAATATATGGATGAAAACGGTGCTGAATTGCTTATTCCAGCGCCCATTTCGGATACATTACAACAAACCATTCGCGGCATGGCTAAGGATATTTTTCAAGCGCTAGAATGCGAAGGCATGGCTAGAGTCGATCTTTTTATAGAGCGCTCGACCCATAAAATTTATTTTAACGAAGTCAATACCATACCAGGTTTTACCACCATAAGTATGTATCCTAAACTCATGGCAGCATCGGGTATAAGTTATACTGAACTATTAACACATCTTGTGATGTTGGCTACGCAACGACACACCAGGAAAGCAAAGCTTAGCCGTGAGTATGTTGCGGTTTAAGCGATTACTATTATGCATAGGGATGTTAATGCAATGTTCTATACTGGTTTGTTACGCAAATCCTGTGCGTACATTATCATTAGAAGAAGCCATCCTGCTTGCGATACGTGAAAATCCTAATGTTAAACAGGCACAATTAAGTCAGGTTTCTGAAAAATACGCATTAGAACTCGCGCAGTGGCAATTCAAGCCGCACTATACTTTTACAGCATCGCGCATGACACAAAAAAACTATGAAATATCAGAAGAAGAAGGTTATGTGACACAAAATGCCACGGGTGCAGGTGCCAGTGTTTCGTGGTTGTCACCTTATGGTACTAAAATGTCATTATCACCAACAGTGAATCAAAGTGAGCATTTTCATCCTGGACTTACCTTGGAAGTGATGCAGCCATTATTGCGAGGATTTGGCCGGCCAGTGGTTGAAGCATCTTTGCAAAACGCGATGGATAGTCAAAAAATCAGTCGTTTAAATGTTGAATCTGCCTTACGTAATTCAGTCACTACTGTGATTAATGCTTATCTTGATGTGCTTGCTGCACAAAAAAATTTAAGCGTTGATGAGAAAGCATTGCAGCGTGCTGAAGTGTCTGTCAATCAAACGCGTCTTTTTATTAAATCAGGTCGTAAGGCTGGGGTAGAGTTGGTTACCGTCGAAGCTGATGTCGCAAATGCAAAAACTCGTATCGAAAATGATAAAAATGGTTTAGACCAGGCGCGATACGCTCTTTTAGCGGCAATAGGCATAGATCCTAATACACGGATTGCATTTACCAGTATGGATATTCCGGCGCTCATTAAAAAATATCGAATTCCAGGTTTGGAAGAGTCAAAAAAATTAAGCATAGAAAATGATATGCAATATCAGGCAGATCAAATCACTTTTGAAGGTGCAAAAAAACGCAGCATCATAGAAGCGCAGGATAATACACGTTGGCAATTAAATTTGTCAGGCTCGGCACACGCCGGTGACGGGACTGGAGATGGTCCAAATGCGGGTCTACAAAGTTTAGTCAATGGCGTCAATCAAACCAATCAAGTGAAGCTGGATTTGACTATCCCCATCGATGATCAACAGGCAAAAACTGCTTTAGCGAATACGAAACTTGCATTACGCCAGGCGACCATTGCTTTACAGCAAGAAAAATGGGGCAAGGAAACAAGCGCGATTAATGGCTGGAATAGTATTTTTAGCGCAGAACGTGCTTTGAAATTTGCGGAAAATGCAGAAAAACTTCAGCAAAAAACCTATGACATCAGTTTTCAAAAATATTCGCATGGGTTAATTGATAGTTTGCAATTGCAATCAGCGCAACAACAATTAGTGTTGAGTAGTCAATCCTTGAATATGGCACGAATCAATTATTTAAAAGCTCTGGTAAATCTGGATCAAATGATAGGAAGAACACTAGAAACATGGAAAGTCGAAGTGCGATATGGGGGAGAGGAGATATGAAATTTTTATACTGGATTATATTATTAAGTATAGGGTGTTGTGTCAGCGCATGTGGTCGCGATGCTTCTAGTACAAAGACATCTAAAAATACCATCACTGCAGAATTAAAACCCATTCAAACACGGTATTATTATTCAGGCATGATCCAGCCTTTGAAAACCGTCGTTGTCACGAGTCCTGCTGAGGGTGTGATAGAAGACATGGCATTTCATTACGGCGATCAAGTCAATGCCAAACAGCCTTTATTTACGATCTATTCAGACAAATTTCAGACGGACTATAAAACTGCACTCATGCAATATATCAAAGCTAAAACTGAATTTAATAATAGTCGCAGTCAATTAACCGAAGCAGAATTTCTTCATAAAAACGAATTGATATCCGATGATGATTTTAAATCAAAACAAACGACTTTTTATACGGCACAACTTACCATGGTGCAATCTCAGGATGCGTTGTCTGAAATGTTAAAACAATTGAATATCAAAGGTTTTAATCTCTATGCTTTGACGATTCAAGATATTGATAAAATCACGCGAGCATTGCATACGCAAGATGGATCTCAAAAATTACAAGTGAGTTCACCGACTAAAGGCGTTGCATTATTACCCATAAAAAGTGACAGTACAGAGGCGAAAAAATTTTCTAAAGGTGAGTCGGTTAAACAGGGCGATTTGCTAGCATTAATAGGTGATGTCAGCGGCTTGACTATCCATATCAATGTGAATGAGTTTAATGTGAATCAATTGAATGTGGGACAAAAAGTACTTGTTACCGGAACGGCCTTTCCACAGTTTAATTTACAAGGTCATATTGCAAGTGTTGATAGGCAAGGTCAAACCAGTCAAGGCGGTTTGCCGGTGTTTCCTGTAGAAATTGTCGTACCAACTTTGACGACTGAACAACAAGCCGTGATTCATATGGGCATGAGCGCGAAAGTTGAAGTAACCATCGAAAGTGAGCCTGTCATTAGCGTACCGCTTGCCGCGGTTTTTGAAAAAAATGGGTTGCCCTATGTGAAGGTGCAAAAAAATAATAAAATTCAGGATGTGCTGGTTAAAGCGGGTCAAACAACAGAAAATGCAGTTGTTATTGAAGCCAATATCAAAGCAGGAGATAACATTGTCATCGCTAGTTAGTTTACAACATGTGACTAAAGTCTATCGTACTGATCATAGTGAATATCATGCCCTGAAAGATATTAATTTTGATATACAACGCGGTGAAATGCTTGCCATTATAGGTGCATCAGGGTCAGGTAAATCAACGATGATGAATATTATAGGATTCCTGGATCATTGCACGACAGGGAATTATCTATTTTCCAATATGAATGTATCGCATTTATCAGATACAGAATTATCTATCATACGAAATCAAAAAATTGGTTTCGTATTTCAGGCGTTTTTTTTATTACCGCGCATGACAGCTTTACAAAATGTGATGTTACCGCTTTATTATCGAGAGGAAGCCAAAGATATAGCAATACAAAAGTCCATGGCTATGTTAGAAAAAGTCGGTATGCAAAGATTCGCTCATCATAAACCTAATCAGTTATCAGGAGGTCAGCAACAGCGTGTTGCCATTGCAAGGGCTTTGGTGAATGATCCTGACATTATTTTAGCGGATGAACCTACAGGAGCTCTGGATTCTAAAACGGGTGATGAAGTGATGGATCTTTTTTTGCATTTGAATAAGCATGAAAATCGCACCATTGTGATTATCACGCATGATAAAGAAATAAGCCGTCTTTGTCAGCGTGTGGTGACATTAAGAGATGGGATGATAGTGTGAACATATCTCTGCATATTCAAGAAGGCCTGCAAAATTTATTTACGTCAAAATTGCGTTCCATGTTAGCTTTATTAGGCATACTTGTAGGAACAGCATCCGTTGTTGCCATGGTATTAGGCGGCCAACTTGCAACGAATGAAGCATTAAAACAGTTTAAAACCTTAGGCACAGATTTATTAGCGATTTCGCTTACCGATAATCAGGAAGATAATCATGCTTCTGTGCAAGATCAATTATCTTTAGACCAGGCAAGAAGCGTTATGAGAGCAGATAAAGTCATTCTCGATGTGGCGCCTTATACTCAGCTCTATCAGGCGATGCAATATGAAGGTCATGAGTTAAATGGCGGTGTATTAGGTGTGACGGAAAGTTTTTCGCGAATCGTGCATGTGGATATCGTACAAGGACGGTTTATTTCAACTTTAGATAAATATGCCATGTATGCCGTGGTAGGTGATGGAATAAATAAAAAAATCATGCAGTATTCGCATCGTTCTGCGCTTGGTCAACAAGTTCAAGTAGGTAATGCAATTTTTACTGTGGTGGGGATTGCAAAACCTTGGCCTGAAAATAGTTTTGTGTATGCCAATATTGATAACTCGATTATGGTGCCTTTGTTAACGACGATGGCATTAAGCAAATATGCTTCCATTAGCAATATGATTTTACGTTTATCGCCGGATGCTCATATTGAACAGGTTCAGCATCAGATAACAAAATTTTTAATGCAATATGTGCCGCATAAACGACTTTTTTTCCGAAGCGCGCAAGAACTTATTGATAGAATGGCAAAACAAAGTCAGATTTTTACGGTTTTTTTAGGCTTAATTGGTAGTATTTCTTTACTAGTGGGCGGCATTGGCGTGATGAATATTATGTTAGTCTCTGTCGTTGAGCGGCGTCGCGAAATAGGTATACGTTTAGCAGTCGGTGCAAAACGTTCAGATATTAGGACCTTATTTTTAGTGGAAGCTGTGATGTTAGCATTATTAGGCGGGACTTTAGGTGTTGTGATAGGAATTATGATTGCCTATGTGATGGCGATTTTTTGGCATTGGGAGTTTATTTTCTTTTTCTTGCCGCCTGTGATTGGGTTTGCGGTGTCTGTTGCGACAGGTGTATTTTTTGGATTTTATCCAGCGTATAAAGCAGCTAAGCTTGATCCTATTTTGGCGTTGAGGGCGGAGTGATTTTGGTGGTTGGTTCTACCTCTATTTTTTTCTCTGGCTTCGCTTCTCCTGTTTGCGAAATCTTATCAAAAGTCTCCTCTGGTAAGGGCTCAAACGCATTATCTCTACTAATGCTGAGTCTCCTACACATCGAAGCCTGACTACTAAGTGAGGCTTCTGGTATTTCTAATGGTTCGCTACCTGAATTTGTATCGCTTATCTCTATCTTTCGGCTTTCTCTTCCTTCTTGATATCATATTTTATACTGTTATTATAGCATATGTTCATATTTTAACTAAAATACGGGGAAGGATCTGATTATTTTTTAAGATTCAGCCTCTTAATGATATTCATTAAACAACTATTTAGTTGACTTAATTCGAAAATGGCGTGCATATTCGAATTATATAGAAGAAAAAGTCGCTAGATTTTTTATCATCAGGCAGGAAAGAAATTTTGGTCAAGTACTTGCTGTAATGAAAAAGGACATTTTTTAGAGAAATTATTTTCTTCAACACCTGTTTCTCTTTCAGCAATAATCATGGCTTGTTCATAAGCTTCTGATAACTTTAATTCAATTTCATGTTTTAAGCTCGGGCTTTCTTCAATTAATTTTATAAGTTGGAACCGTTGTTCTTTGATCGTTAATTTCCAACTTTTACTTTGTTTGATGGGTTGAAACTTCCATTTCAATAAATGCGCTAATAACACAGCTAGTCTATTAATCAATTCTCTTTTTTCGCTCTTTCCCATGCTCTCAATTTCCTCAGCAATGTTTTTAACATCAATTTCTGATAATTTTCCTTCACGCAATAATTGAGCATTGTGAATTGTCCAAGCATAAAAATCTTTTTCATATTCCTGATTTTTTTTAGCTGTCATATCTAACACCCCAATTAATTTCTGTTTTCATTGTTTAAACAATACCTTATACATAGTCGATTTTAAGCCCTAACTCAATTCCTGTAAACCTCGTATGTTATAATAGTTATTATGGGGGTGGAGGATGCTATTATGACGACATCTCGTGATCCTGCTAATCCAGAAGAAAAAAAGCCAGTAGAGCAACCTGGGACTCAAAAAGTATTAGACGATTTGACAGTGGTTCTTGATGAAGAAAAAATACAATTATTCTCCAATCCACGTTTTTTGGATGTTCTAAAGAAACAGTATGAGAAAAGATATCAAGGCGAATTTTTAGGTTTTTTACAGGAAGTTTATGACTTAAATCAAAAAAATTTAAAACCCGAAAAGCTGGAACAAGAGATAGATAGATTACTTGCGACATATATAAATGTTAATGGTGAGAAATTCGTTAATATCGCTGATACACTCTCTAAAAGCGTGTACGCGGCAAGCGAAGAGGCACGCAAACGAGGAGAAGCGCTCACTATCACTATTTTTGAGCCTGCCATTCAGGAAGTAAACAGTTTAATAAATAAAAACTTGTGGGGCACAGCAGGGAGATTAGGAGATATAGCTAAACAAAACGCACCAGCACTCCTTGCTGCATACGAGCAGGATAAAATATCTCAGGGTAAATCCATGGTACCTATAAGAACAGTAATCTGCCATGCCTTACAAGAAATAGAAAATCGAGAGCCCCCCACCCCCATTCCTAAAATGAAGAGACTAGGCACACTTTTAAAAATAACAAAAAATACGATGACACCTGCTGATCGAGCAAATACCTTTATGGAAATGATAGAGGGAGAATTAAAAAAATTACTTGCAGATTCTGCTAAACCAGATGCAAATCCTGAAGCTTTACAAAAAATTTTCCAACATGTCATAAATAGTAATCTCAAACAATTAAGTAGTGTGCAACATATGGAGAAAGTAGATGCGATTGTAAAAATACTAGGTGGCGCTGTCTATGAAAATGATCAATTAACCATGAAGAAGAACGATCCTGCTGTTTTAGCAACTTTAGTAACGCCCGCTAATACTGCGCTCATACAAAAATATATGACACCTATAGAAGAAAAACAAATGCAAGAAAAAGAAGCTGTAAAAACTGCGTCATCATTACCAAGACTGAAAACGGGAGGATGATTAAACATCCACACAACTTTCAACCGGTCGTTCATCTAAACTTGTTTCACCCGAAAAAAGCCTATCTGCGCCCCATTCAGACCATGAGCCGTCATAAACGCTGTGTTTTTCATGTTGAATTAAATCAAGTAAAAAATTTAAAATGGGAGCAGTTAATGCTGAGCCGCAAGTGGTAATGATAGGTGCATGGAGATCAATGCCGAGTTCCTGGCATTTTTTGCGTAGTTTTTCGGAAGTAATGAACGTGCCATCTTTATTAAATAACGTGAAATAAGGATAACAAAAACTACCCGGTATATGTCCCTGGCGTAATCCGGGACGCGGTTCGGGGCCTCCGGCAAAACGTACAGGATGACGCACATCAATGATTTGATGAGTGGATGCGCCTAGATTATGTTTGATATCTTGTAATGTGCTAATGAATTGTTTTTGTAATTGGACGTTATAAGTTTTTGATGAAAAAAAAGGTTCGCCAGCATCTATTTTTCCACCGTCTCTTTCCCAAGCTTCAAAACCGCCATCAAGTATATAAAGTAATTGGGGATTATGTCCGAAGACTTTAAACATCCATAGTGCACGGCAGGCTGAGTAGGATTTACTATTATCATATAAAATAATTTTATAATCATTGCGTATACCTAATTTGCCTAATTTTTCACTGATTATTTTTTCATCTAATAGTAACATATTAGGAACATCAGTATGAGGATCGCAAAAATCTTTGATATCAAAAAATTGCGCGTCAATAATATGTTTTTCTATAAACTCAGCTTTTGCGTCGCGTCCATCCATGTGCAGGCTTGCGTCTAAAATGACGACATTTTTTTGATTTTTTCTAAATTTTTCAAGTTGTGTCGAATTAATCAACCAAGGCATACATGGCTCACTATGATATTTTTCGGAATCGTATTATAACCAATACACAAAAATAAACAAAAATAACCAAATAACATCGACAAAATGCCAATACCAAGACACCGCTTCGAACCCAAAATGATGTTCGGGCAAAAAATGACCTTTGAGGCATCGGATTAAAATAATGGTCAACATCGTTAAACCTATCGTCACATGCGCAGCATGGAACCCTGTGAGCATAAAGAATGTAGATCCATAAATACCGCTATGCAGAGTAAGATTAAGCCGTGTATAGGCCTCAGTATATTCATAAGCTTGAAAACTTAAGAACGTTAAACCTAGTAAAATGGTAATGATAAGACCCATATTCACCTGCGTTCGGTGATTTCTCTGCAAGCCCCAATGTGCAAAAGTCACAGCAAGTGCACTGCTTAGCAGAATAAAAGTATTCAGTGCAGGGATGCCCCATGCCGGAATCACTTCTGAAGGGCCTGGATAAGCGGTTGGATTAGGGTTTTTGAGTAATGGCCATAAAGCTTGAAAATGAGGCCACAATAAAGCATGGGTTTCTTTGCTTGCGATTTCACCACCTAAAGCAGGTACAGATATATTGCGTGCATAAAATAAGGCACCAAAAAAAATGCCAAAAAATGCAACTTCAGACGCAATAAACCAAAACATTCCCCATCGGTAGGTTTTATCCATTTTTTTACTGTGTAAACCGCTCATGCTTTCATGAATGACAGTGCTAAACCAGCCAAACATCATATAGGCTAATAATATCGCACCCGCCATGAAGAAATAATGCCCATACCAATGCTCATGTATGATGTTAATAATGCCTATAACGGTAAAGAATAATCCGAATGAGCCCAGTAAAGGCCAATAGCTTGGCTTTGGAAGAAAGTAGCGTTTGATAGGGTGAGACTGGTCCATGACAACTTCCTTGTAAAAAATATTTGCTATGTTTGAAAGGTATGATGCGGCGCAGGCGATGGGACTGTCCATTCTAATCCATGTGAACTCTCCCACACTTTTGCGCTAGCATGTTTGCCGCCACGAATGGTCATGATGATGTTATATAAAAAAATCAATTGTGCTGCACCGAGTATAAACGCACCTATCGTTGCAATTTCATTAAACGCGGTAAATTGTAAAGCATAATCGGGAATGCGCCGCGGCATACCGGCGAGTCCTAAAAAATGCATAGGAAAAAAAGTCAAATTGACGGCGATCGCAGTCAACCAAAAATGCCATTGGCCTAATGTTTCATTGTAATAATGCCCCGTCCATTTTGGCAGCCAATAATAAACCCCTGCAATGATAGTAAATAAAGCGCCCGTGACTAGCACATAATGAAAATGAGCAACCACAAAATACGTATCCTGGTATTGATAATCAGCAGGAACTATCGCAAGCATAAGTCCTGAAAACCCGCCTATCGTAAATAAGCAAACAAAGGCAAGTGCAAATAACATCGGTGTTTCAAATGTCATGGAACCGCGAAACATGGTCGCTACCCAGTTAAACACCTTGATCCCTGTAGGTACAGCAATCAGCATGGTGGTATACATAAAAACAATTTGTGCGTACACATTAATGCCCGTCGTAAACATATGATGTGCCCATACGATAAATGATAAAAAGGCAATACTCGCAATAGCGATGACCATAAAGGTATAACCGAATAATTTTTTGCGGCTAAAGGTTGGAATGATTTCCGAAATAATACCGAAGCCCGGCAAAATCATGATGTAAACTTCAGGATGACCAAAAAACCAAAATAAATGTTGGAACATGACAGGATCGCCGCCACCCGCGGCTGTAAAAAAACTGGTTCCAAAATGCCTATCAAATAACATCATGGTGACAACACCTGCAAGTATTGGCATGGCCAAAATTAATAAAAATGCGGTGATGAGCCAGGACCATACAAACAACGGCATTTTCATTAATGTCATGCCGGGTGTACGGAGATTAAGGATAGTTGCAATAATATTAATGGCGCCCATGATGGATGATATGCCGAGTAAATGTATGGCGACGATTAAAAAATCCGTACTGGGCGGGCCAAATTGGGTTGATAAAGGTGCATACATCGTCCAGCCAAAATTAGGAGCTTCTCCTGCCATAAAAAAAGTGCTGAGCAAGATGGAAAAAGCAAAAGGCAGTATCCAAAAACTCCAATTATTTAAGCGCGGTAATGCCATATCGGGTGCGCCTATCATCAAAGGGATCATCCAGTTTGCAAGACCTACAAAAGCTGGCATGATGGCGCCGAATATCATCAGTAAACCATGTATGGTAATCATTTGATTATAAGTATTGGGTTGAAAATACTGGAGTCCTGGATGAAATAACTCTAAACGAATCAACATAGCCAACATGCCGCCGATAAAAAACATAGTGCCGCTGAGTATAAGATATAAAGTGCCTATATCTTTATGGTTAGTCGTAAATAGCCATCGTTTTATATTCATTCGGGTAAAGGTCCTTTTGCTTTCGCAGCTTTAATATCATCAGGTTGTACCACATCGCCAGTATTGTTGCCCCAGGCATTTCTTTCATAGGTAATGACGGCGGCAAGTTCTTCATCACTTAATTGATCTTTAAAGGATTGCATGGCGGTGCCCATTTTACCAAACAGCACTCGATTGATATGTTGCGGCAACTGTCCTGTTGCAATTTTGCTGCCTTTGAGTGCGGGATACGTAGGCGGCATACCTTCGCCGGTTTGTTGATGACAAACTGCGCAAATGCCATTGAATGTTTTTTCTCCTAAAGGCATGAGCTGTTCTTTTGTCATTTTTTGTGCAGGCGCAGGAGGTGCGGCTGTAGGTGCTGTTGTTTTTACAGGGGCAACAGCAGGAGTTGATGGTATGATGCCCGTTTTCTGTTGTATGACCCATGCTTCATAATCTTTTTCTGCCATGGCAATGACGACGATAGGCATATAGGCATGATTCATGCCGCATAATTCAGCACATTGTCCATGATAAGTGCCAGGTTTGTTGATACGTGTCCATGTTTCATTAATATAGCCGGGAATAGCATCTTGTTTGGTTCCCAAATCAGGGACCCACCATGAATGAATGGCATCATTGGAGGTAACTAAAAAACGAATTTTTTTATGAATAGGTAAGACTAAAGGCTTGTCTACGACCCGCAAATAGTCCGCAGTTTTGGGGGATTTATTATATATTTGATCAAAAGGGGTGTTGTTATTACTGAAAAATTTGATGCCATTATCCAGGTACTCATATTGCCATTTCCACTGAAAACCGGTGATTTTAACGGTAAGATCCGAGTGTTCTGTATTACGCATATGCAGTAATACTTTAGTGGCTGGTATGGCCATAAGTGTGAGAATGATAAACGGAATAATAGACCAGGTCAGTTCAACCCATAGGTTTTCATGGAAATGCGCAGATTTGGCGCCTTTTGACTTGCGATGATGGATAATAGCGTAAAACATCACGCCAAATACGATAATGGCAATCGCTACGCAAATCCAAAATATGGTCATGTGTAAGTCATAAATATCATGACTAACAGGCGTCACGCCCTGCGTAAGATTTATGTTCCAATTTGTCATTGCTGCGTCATTTGCAAGAAATAGGTGTAGCGGTGTATTATAACCAGCCTTTCCTTCAAATCATATAGGTGTATGAGTACCATGCAAAATGAAATCAATCATCAAGGCTTGTTAACAGCTTTGGTCGGTGACTTAATTAATGAAAAGCGTTCCGATAGACGCTGGAGAAATATTCGTTTTTTTATCATCTTACTTTTAATTGTCATTGGGTTTGGTTTGATTTTTTCAGGATCGACCCAGCCATCGATCTCTGAAGGTGAGGGTGAAAATTATATTTCACTCATTCGCATGAATGGCATGATAGGGCCTGGAGAGGATTTCTCAGCGGAAACAGTCGTACCTGTGTTGCAACAAGCATTTAAGGATAAAGATTCCAAAGGGGTGATTTTAGATATCAATTCCGGGGGTGGTACGCCAGTACAAGCTTCTATTATTCATGATGCTATTCTCGAAATGAAAAAGAAATATAATAAAAAAGTGATTGTAGTGGGCGAGGACACCTTGGCTTCAGGAGCCTATTTTGTTGCAGTGGCTGCAGATAAAATTTACGTTAATCCCAATTCAATTACAGGCTCCATAGGCGTCATCATGAAGGGCTTTGGTTTCCCTGATCTGATTAAAAAAATTGGGGTAGAGCGTCGTGTTTATACGGCAGGCACAGAAAAAGATCGTTTAGACCCATTTTTGCCACAAAATCCAAATGATATAGAAAAAATTGCACAAGTTATCAAGGAAATTCACGATAATTTTAAAGAAGTTGTTGTTCAAGGCCGGCAGGGTAAGCTGGTTGGTGATACTGAAGCATTGTTTTCAGGCGATTTTTGGTCAGGTAAGGCGGCGGTCAAATTAGGTTTGATTGATGGCTTGGGTAATTTAAGAGATGTGATGCGTACAGAATTTAATGTGTCACGGTATAAAGATTATACAAATTCAGGCTCTGTATTAAGAGCGCTTGCGGGACAGATGGGTGCTTCGATGAATACGATGTTGAATGAATCGTCGGGGTTGAGGGTGTTTTCGAAAATATAACATGAATTGCATCTCTCAAAAATTCGAGCCATACTGTTTAATATCACCTCATAAAGCCTAATGATATGGATGTTAAACAGTTTACAGCCTTCGACCAAAAATCACGGCGCCTGACATGCAGTGAAGAATGGAATTTACTCAATCTTACGCAAATTAAAAAACAATTAAGCAAAATTCAATGGCCAAGCTCAGGTGACATCACCATTGATGGCGCTGCCATTATGAGCATGGATAGCGCAGGGGCATTGCTTTTAACTCAATTCATGCATAAAGCATCTCGTTCAGGTGTGAAAATTCACCTGGAACATTTTACTCAAGAAACACAGCATCTTCTCGACATCGTTCAAAAACGCGCTATCTCTATCACGTCTATCCCCAAAAGGAAAATACCGAATTGGTTGGCACAAATAGGCCGTTTTAACTGGGACCAAGTCATTGAGCTTAAAGATTATATCAATTTTATTGGCGTGTTATCGTTTGAATTTTTACGTTTACTGTTTAAGCCGCGTCAATGGCGTTGGAATGCTTTAACAAATGTCATTGATACGACAGGATATAAAGCACTACCTATTATTGCATTACTATCTTTTATGATAGGTGTAGTGATTGCTTATCAAATGGGCAATTATTTGCGAAGTTACGGCGCTAATATTTTTATTGTGAATTTATTAGGGCTTTCTATATTACGTGAATTTGGGCCGCTCATTACCTCTATCATGGTAGCGGGTCGAACGGGATCTGCATTTACGGCCGAATTAGGCATTATGAAAATCAATCAGGAATTGGATGCGCTTAGAACCATGGGGGTGACGCCGGCGGGCTTATTATTGCTGCCAAGAATTTTTGGTCTATTTATTACATTGCCATTGCTTACCATGTGGGCAGATATTTTTGGTGTGTTGGGTGGTATGTTAATGGCGAAAAGCATGTTAGATATCTCTTATTACGATTTTCTTCATCGTTTTCAACATGAAATTCCGCTTCGATCTTTAATTATAGGATTAGGCAAAGCCCCTGTTTTTGCACTTATTATTGCGAGCGTGGGATGTTTTCAAGGTATGCAAGTCAAAGGCAGTGCCGAAAGCGTAGGTAAATTAACTACCCGAAGCGTGGTTTTAGCTATCTTTTTTATCATTGTGGCCGATGCTATTTTCTCCGTCATCTTTAGTAAGGTGAATTTATGAGAGACCAAAAGCCCATTATCGAAATAAAAAATGTTAAAATACAATTAGGCGGTGATTGGGTCCATAAAGATATTAATCTTACGGTCAATCGCGGCGAAATTATTGCCATTGTGGGTGGAAGTGGTTCAGGGAAAACAACCTTGCTCAGGGAGATGTTGATGTTACAACGCCCACATAGCGGATCTATTAAAATCTTCGGACAAGAGCTGATGGATGCGACACCTGAAATCCAAAGTGCAATTCAGCGACGATGGGGTGTATTATTTCAACAAAATGCTTTATTTAGTTCTCTTACTTTGCTAGAAAATACAGCCTTTCCCTTGGTTGAGCACACTAAACTCGATAAAAAAGCTATTCGTGAACTTGCAGCATTAAAAATTGCATTAACAGGGCTTCCCATGGATGCAGCAGTTAAATTTCCATCGCAACTGAGCGGCGGGATGCAAAAACGTGCTGCCTTAGCACGTGCTATTGTATTAGATCCTGAGCTTATTTTCCTTGATGAACCAACCGCAGGTTTGGATCCTGATAGTGCAGGTGGTTTAGATGAATTGATTTTAGACTTGCAGAGCACGATGGGTTTAACTGTAGTGATTATCACGCATGATTTAGATACCTTATGGCATATCACAGATCGCGTCGCGTTTTTAGGTGAAGGTAAGGTATTGTGTGTGGATAACATGGCTAATTTGGTAAAAAATCCACACCCATTGATACAGGAGTTTTTTGGTGGTGCGCGCGGCAGAAGGGCGCAGGATATTTATCAATAAAGGACAAGGCATCATGGAAACAGACGTTCGATATACGATTGCCGGCATATTTGTCATTGTCTTAGTTTCCTTTATTACGTTAGGTATCATTTGGTTGTCGGCCGGTTTTTCTGTTGAAACGTATACCATTTATCAAATTAACATGAAAGAATCCGTAAGCGGTCTTAGTGTCGATGCAGCGGTGGAATATAATGGCGTGAATGTCGGTACTGTCAAAAACATTCGAATAAGTCCCAAAGACCCTGAGCAAGTGGAAATATTGATAAGAATTCGTAGTTCAACCCCCGTCACTCTTGGCACGACAGCGACTTTGAATATGCGAGGGTTGACCGGCGTTACATTTGTGGCTTTACGTGATAAGGGAACGAATAAACAAAAACTTAGACTATCACCTGGCGAAACTTACCCTATTATTACTACAGCACCCTCTATCCTGATGCGCTTTGATCAGGCGCTTACCGAAATGAATGCTACTTTCAGGCGTATCAGTGCTTCTATCGAAAAATTATTAAATGAAGAAAATTTAAATTACATGCGTGATATTTTGCACAACCTAAAAACATTGACTCAACAACTTCAACCCGTTATACGCAGCAGTTTCGATACAATTGATACCTTTAATCGAGAAACATTGCCCAGGGCTAATCAAGCTATTGTTAATGTCGATACTATTATGGGTGATATATCTTCTATCGCGAATGAATTAAAAGATAATCCAGCCATTATGCTGCGAGGTAAAACACCACCACCCTTAGGGCCAGGAGAAAGATAACATGATATTTCGCTCATGCTGGTTTATGATATTTGGTATTGTCCTTATGGCTTGTTCTGTTTTTTCGCCAGTGAAAACAGAATATATTAAAGAATATATGGTGGATGCGAAAACTTTTGGCCCGCATTTAAGAAAAACTTCGTTTAAAACACTCGCAGTTTCTATGCCTACAGCGGGTCGCATTTATCAAAGTAAAGAGATGGTGTATTCAGTTCGTCCTCATGAATTTAATTATTTTGCTAAAAACCGCTGGGTGGAACCTCCTATGCAAATGTTGCAGCCGCTTATCATACAAGCATTGCAAAGCACGCACTACTATAAAGCTGTCGCACCTGCGAGCGGACCAGGCCGATATGATTTTCTTCTTAACACACAGCTTGTCGATTTTTATCAAGAATTTTGCGAGGGTAGCAGTGTTTTTAAATTAACACTGCGTGCGCAAATTGTTAGAGTATCGAATGGTAAAGTATTGGCGAGTAAAACGTTTACGGTTGTTCAACCTGCGCCATTTCCTAATCCTTATGGTGGGGTGATTGCGGCAAATCTTGCGAGCGAGAAAACGCTGAGTGAATTGTCGGCGTGGGCTTTAAAATATTAAAAAAGATTCAACCGCCGACTACTTAAATAAGACCAATTATGAGTGAAAACGCATTCTAACTTCGTTTTCAACTTGAGGCTTATAATCAGAATTTTCCCATTTGAATGCATCAGGAAATTTTTCATATAAAAATGAAAGCATTTCTTTATGTTGATTCTTGAACAAACGCTCTAATATATTAACTTCACTAAATTGTTGATAATGAAGATCATAAAAATATTCACTATTGAAATGAAGTTCTGCAACCTGCGGCTGTTGATAACAATTTTTAAAGAGTTCAACATCCCCACTTAATATAATATATTTAATATGCTCTTCTTTTAATTTTTTCATTACTTCAGGATGATTTTTTAATATATCTTTTATAGCCCCCAATGTTAACTCTCGTTTTTCTGATGATGAACTGTGAGTTTTAAAAAGATATTTCAATTTTTCAAGAATAATATGGTCTGCATTTGCGTCTTTGATATGATGACTTATATCCTCTGGGATAGTCAGAATCAACTTGTCAATATCGGCCCAGCTATATTGATAAACATGCAATATATGAGGAGCTAGTTTAGAAATAAAACGAAGCATTTCCCATTGGTGTTTCTCAATTAAATCAGTTAAATGGCAGCTATCAGTTTCACGAAGATGATTTATCGTGTAACCATTTTCCAAGAGGAAATTTGAAAGCTTGATATTGCCTGAGTTAATCGCCAACATAAGAATGTCACCTTTGATACCAGGATCATTAATAGTATGGCTTATTTTTTGCAAACATTTTTTTATTGTACTCAGGGTGTTGTCTTTAAGTATGCTTAATGCCGCTTCATTATTCTTAATGGGTTCAACTTCAGAATAAATAAAATAGCCTGTTGAGCTAGTTGATAAACGATTTTCAATATGTTTTAAAAGCGACATATGGTATCGCATGAACTGAAGCGGATACATTTCAGCAAATAAAAGCAATGAAAATTCATTCGAATCCATAGAAAATTCCGGCTGTTTTATAAAATCAAATAATATAGCATTGCTGACTCGAATAGGTAAGTTCTTATGCTTGGATGTTTGACCTGGATTATTTTTATAAGTATTTACTTTTGTGACTTCACCCAGATCATCCCCAGGCCATATGCTGGGTAAAAGTGTTCTGCCGAGATTAATATGAACGAAAACTAAATCACCTATATTATTTAGAGATTGATGTTCGGGATGAAGCTTCACTCTCATAAATTCACGAACAGTAGCCTTTTTTTCTTCTATTTTCACAAAAGTTTCTTCTGATAATTCGCGAAAAGCGGCTTCAGTTGGCTTTTCATCCCGTTCAATGATCCCTCCGGGGAATGACCACTGATCTTCAAGTTTATTGTTCACCCTACGCCTACCCATTATCGTATAGATATCATCGTTATCATAGGTAGCAGTGACGAGAACTACAGCTGCATCGCGATAGGTGGGTTGACTAGATGGATCCTCTTTTACTAAATTTAATTTGCTCAATAGACTATCTGGCATAACTTTCATAATTTCAGGATGATGTCTATGTAATGCAGCACCATGATCAAGTAACCAGTGAACAGCAGATTCATTTTGATTTAAGATAGCGTGCTCAAGCCAGGAATAGCCATGTACTATGG
>JABDBK010000017.1:39137-39329 GCA_013288655.1 Gammaproteobacteria bacterium
ATTCAATGATTGTTTAACAAACATATATTCAAGTAATAATTCATTATTATTGAATTTAATCCAATTAAGCAAATGCGGATTATTTTCATCCATTATGGGGATATTTTTTTCTAACAAAAATGCTACTTCTTTGGAAGTAGAAATACCAACGTATGATGCTTCATGTGCAGCCAGTGCAACATAATAACAATA
>JABDBK010000018.1 GCA_013288655.1 Gammaproteobacteria bacterium
TAACCATTGTGTTAATTCTAACAATGCTTTTCTAATCAAGTACTTATCCTCTATATAGCTATTTTTATATTCATAAACATACGTTAATGGTAACTTTTTATGGGCATAAATGGAAGGGTGCTATCCTATTTTGATGAAATATATTGATTCTTTTTAAAAGAGATTCTGTTTTTTCCCACCCTAAGCAAGGATCAGTGATGGACAATCCATCCAGATCAACAGTGGATGATGTACAGGCTTCCAATTTTTGATTGCCTTCTTTGAGATAGCTTTCAATCATGAAACCTTTCACCAGAGAATGAAGATCAGGTCGATCATCTAAATAACGCATGATTTCAAAAATAATTTCAGGTTGAGCTCCGGGATCTTTTTTACCGTTAATTAAACAATTATCATGACTAACATCAATGATGACGGCAGGATTTTGTACTTGATGAAGTAGCATTTGTTTTTTGACTTCTTCAAGATGTGGAAGCGAGTAGTTGGGCGCTTGGTTAGAACCACGTAAAACTAAATGAGCATGCGGATTACCAGAAGTTTTTATTGCGTAGCCATCCATAGCGGCAACATGAGAATGTTGTGCTGCCACCACACTATTAACGCCAATAGCAAGAGCGCCATGCGTTGGGTTTTTCATTCCCACAGGACAGTTCGCTGCGGATGCAAAAATACGATGCTCGTGATCTTCACTGCTTCTCGCGCCAATAGCAAACCAGGATACTAATTCTGAAAACCCACGAGCATTGTGGGTAAACAAGCATTCATCTGCGATGGGTAATCCCATTTCAACCACTTTGACCATCATATTTCGAGCATAATAAATGCCTGCTTCAATATCTGGTTCCGTAAATGGGTCTGGTTGATTTACAGGCCCCGTCCAGCCTTTTGTAGTACGCGGTTTTTGTATATACGTACGCATCACAATTTTTAAAGCGTGTTTTACTTTTTCATTGACTTCTTTTAATCGTTGCGCATATTTAAAAACAGCTTCATCAGGCCATGCAGAACAAGGCCCTACAATGACCAGTAATCGATCATCCTTGCCTTCTAAAATATGTTTTATTTCCTGTCTGTCACGCATGATTTTTTCATGCCCTTTGTCTGACAATGGGTATCGTCGAATCATTTCTTCCACTGATGGAAGCTTTTTAATAGGGATGTAGCTCATATACACAGCACTCATTTATACCTATATCTTTTTTATTGACTGTAACGATGTAATGCTATATCATTACATGAGTACAGTATAACGAGGATTGAGAAATGACGCAACCATTAACATTCATTGAATTTCAAGCCTTGGCACAACATGCCAAGCGCATAGCGGTTTTCCATGAAATTCCGATGGGTACCTTAACACCTGTCCATAGTTATCGTCTTCTCAGCGAAATATACGGAGACAATGGAGTCATATTGGAAAATCTTCTCGAGCAAGAATCAAGGCGTTACTCTTATATTTGTTTTGATCCCATTGCTTCCCTTGTCATTCATTCAGGTGATAATGAAGATCCTTTGACTAAGTTACGAAATTTGCAATCGCAATATGCATTTGCCACGCGAGGCACAGTTGCTAATTTGATTAATTGTGCAATGGGATTAGTGACTTATGATACTGTACGCTATTTTGAAAATATCTCTGATCGTCATCCCAAAGATCCCCAATTACCTATTATGTTGTTTAATTTTTATACTATAAGTCTGACATTTGACCATAAAAATAAATCGCTTTTAATCAGTATCGTGGTTGAGGTAAGTGATGATCATCAAGCGGATTATCAAAAAGCGCAGCATAAAATTGATGAAACCATTCAACTTTTGGTTTCGGTATTACCAAAAGTGGATTCACTACCAATATCTTATTCAAGCGCAAAAATTGACGTTGATGTATCTGATGCTGATTTTATGGATAAAGTAGAAAAAGCAAAAACATACATTGCCGCAGGAGATGCATTTCAAATTGTTCTCTCGCGATGTTTTAAGCGTCATTATGCTGTTGCCCCCTTAGATATTTACAAAACACTATGCCAAGTAAGCCCGTCACCTTTTATGTTTTATTTTCCTATTGAAGCGGGTGTTATCTTGGGTGCATCACCTGAAAGAATGATTAGCGTGATTGACAAAAAGGTGGCAGTAAACCCCATTGCAGGTACTCGTAGGCGGATAGCTGGCAGCACAGATGAAGATATTAGCGCAGATTTATTGAATGATAAAAAAGAATTAGCAGAACATATGATGTTGGTAGATCTCGCGCGTAATGACGTAGGGTCTGTGAGTGTTCCTGGCAGCGTCGTTGTAAATGAGCTATTAAAAGTAAAACATTATTCGCATGTGAGTCATATCACTTCGACTGTTACGGGTGAATTGCATGATAAATATGATATGTACGATGCATTTGCCGCTGCATTTCCAGCAGGAACCTTAAGCGGTGCACCAAAAATTCGCGCCATGGAAATTATCGATGAACTAGAATTTTCTCGTCGAGGCATGTATGGCGGGGCTGTTTGTCGAATAGATGCCAAAGGTAATTTCGATAGTTGTATTGCAATACGCATGGCTTCACTTCGAGATGGAATAGCAACAATTCGTACTGGCGCAGGGGTTGTTTATGATTCTAATCCTGCATCTGAAGCCCAAGAAACACATCAAAAAGCTCAATCGATGTTACATGCCATTGCTTTAGCACACGGAGAACATCATGATATTAATCATTGATAATTACGATAGTTTTACTCATAATCTTTTTCAAGCCATCGCAGTTTTTCATACCGATATACAAATCGTACGTAATGATAAAATCACTATCGAAGAAGTGAAACGAATCAAACCAAGCGGCATTATTCTTTCGCCAGGACCAGGTCGCCCAGAAGATGCTGGTATCTGTGTGGATTTGGTTCGCACGATAATCGAAGGGAAAATAAATCGTATTCCTTTATTAGGAGTTTGTCTTGGTCATCAAGCTATTGCCATTGCTTTAGGTGGTCGCGTGATTCAAGCACAAGAGATCATCCATGGTAAGCAAGATCATATTTTTCATCGCCAAGAGGGTATTTATAGTTCTGTTTCATTGCCATTTAAAGCAGGCCGTTATCACTCTCTGGTTGCGGAACGTCATTCACTGCCATCAACCATTATTATTGAAGCGGAAAATGAGCAAAAACTGGTGATGGGAATACGTCATCATGAACTTCCTCTCTATGGCGTACAATTTCATCCCGAATCAATTTTGACGCCAGAAGGTAAAACATTGTTACGCGCATTTGTTGCAATATGTGATGATTCAAGTGGAGTAGCCGCATGATACTCAAGTCAAGTATAGAAAAATTAATGCGCGGAGAAGATTTGGACGGTATAGTTTGTCAACAGGTGCTTGATGAAATGCTGGATCCTAGCGTGAATCCTTTACAAATTGCCGCGTTTCTTACTTTATTGCGCGCCAAAAAAGAAACGGCTGAAGAGTTAACAGCGATAGTTAAAGCATTGCGTGCCAAGATGATCGTTGTTCCAAGTCGTTTAAAAATGCTTGATATTGTTGGAACCGGCGGTGATGGATTCAATACCATTAATATTTCCACTGGCAGTGCTATACTAGCTGCCAGTTGTGGAGTGAAAGTAGCAAAACATGGTAACCGATCTGTTTCATCTCTCGCAGGTTCTGCTGATGTGCTTGAAGCTCTGGGTGTCAACATCCAATTAACACCAAACCAGATAATCCAATGTATCGATGAAATCGGTATTGGTTTTTGTTATTCGCCAAATTTTCATCCTATGACACAAGCATTAAGGTCTTTTAGAAAACAACTTAATGTTCCTACCACTTTTAATCTTTTAGGGCCATTATTAAATCCAGCAAATGCGGCGCATATTTTACTAGGCGTATTGGACGAAGCATTAATACCCATGATGGCGGATGTGTTAATTCAAACGGGCAGCGATCGATCTGTCATTGTTCACGGTAGTGGACTGGATGAAATCAGTTGTGTGGGTCCTGTCAAGATGATCGAAGTGAATGGCAATGAAAAAATTGAATCTATTCTTGATCCATTAAATTTTGGATTTGCACGCTGTAGTATAGAAGATTTACGTGGCGGCGATGCAAGGATCAACACGCAACTATTATTAGATACGTTTAAAGGTAAACGTGGACCCATTGCAGAAACACTGATTTTAAATGCCGCAGTTGCACTTTATATATATGGTATCCATTCATCGATTGCAGAAGCCATTTCACATGTGAGTGATAATCTATATCGTGGTGCTGCTTTAACACTATTAAATAAATGGATCGAATTTTCTTATGATGAATAAACTTGAAACGATAGTAGCGCAAAAACAATTTGAAGTGGCAGAATTATATCAATCTATCGCTCAAAACCCTATTAGCCATGCTATGACGAAAATATTGCGCGGCGAATTACCAATAAAAAAAGATAATCTATTTAAACGTGCATTATCATCTTCTTCTCTTGCGGTCATTGCGGAAATTAAACGTAAATCACCTAGCAAAGGTACCATCGCATCTATCATAAATCCGGCTGATTTAGCACAACGTTACATTTCAGGTGGCGCGAGTGTTTTATCTATTTTAACAGATAAGTGTTTCTTTGATGGAGATATTCAAGATATTATCCAGGTAAAAAAAACTCATTCATCAGTTCCTATTCTACGAAAAGATTTCATCATTGATGAGATACAAATTGCAGAAGCACTGGTAGCAGGAGCAAGTGCTATATTGTGTATAGTTGCGGTTTTAGGCACGAAAACTAAATCATTGCTAAATTATGCGCGTTCACTCGGTCTAGATGTGCTTGTTGAGATTCACGATGAAAATGAACTGGATATTGCCTTAGAAAGTGGAGCAGATATCATTGGTATTAACAATCGTAATCTCAATACGTTTATTGTTGATACAGAACGTTCTCTACAATTAGTCGAGAAAATTCCTACTTCTATCATTAAAGTTGCTGAATCAGGAATTACAACACCAGTGATGGCACGTGAATATCACCAAGCTGGGTTTAATGCCGTTCTTATTGGCGAGGCATTGGTAAGATCTCCATATCCAGAGCAATTTATTAGGGAGTGTCGCAATGCTTGTTGATATGATAAAAATTTGTGGCGTTCGCGATGCTGAAATAGCAAGAATATCCGCAGAAGCAGGAGCTCATCTAATTGGCATCGTTTTTCATGCTCACTCACCGCGTTATGTGAATATAGATCAAGCCATTGCAATATCAAGCGCAGCAAAAAATGCAGGCGCCTTACCGGTTGCTGTATTTGTTAATCAGACTGATATAGATATGCGAGCGATTTGTGAAGCTGCAGATATTCAAATCGTACAATTGCATGGCACACCCGCACGAGCCCATCACCATTTGCTACCTGATGAGTATCAAAGAATTTATGTATTGAATGTCGCTGAGAACGGTGAATTAGTGACTGATAAGGGTTTGCAATATTTAAATCCTGAGCGTGACATGATTTTAATTGATCATCATGATCCAGGCGAAGGAAAAATGATTAATTTTACCGGGTTTAATTATCCATTTCAATTTCCTTGGTTACTTGCTGGCGGCTTAACTCCGGATAATGTAGCTACCATGGTCGATGCATTACAACCTCATGGCGTGGATGTATCAAGTGGTGTTGAGGTATCGAAAGGACAGAAAGATATTTCCCTGATTAAACAATTTATAACGGTAGTGAAAAAATGATGAATACGATAGGGCGTTATGATGAATTTGGTGGTACTTATGTTGCTGAAATATTAATGCAACCTATTAATGAACTGCGTGCTGCCTGGAATGAAGCTAAAAGTGACGAAGCATTTACGAAAGCTTTGTTTGATATATTAAAAAATTATGCAGGGAGGCCGACTGCATTAACAGAAGTACCTTATTTTTCTGCCAAAATCAAGGGACCCAGGATTTACTTAAAACGAGAAGATTTGCTGCATACGGGTGCGCATAAATTAAATAATGCATTAGGACAATGTTTATTAGCAAAACGCATGGGAAAAACTCGTGTGATTGCTGAAACAGGAGCAGGCCAACATGGTGTTGCAACTGCAGCAGCCTGTGCACGCCTTGGATTGACCTGCATAGTTTATATGGGAAGTAAGGATATGAAGCGCCAGGCTCCTAATGTGTCGCGCATGCAACTCATGGGTGCGACAGTTATTCCTGTCGAAAATGGATCAGCAACCTTAAAAGATGCTGTCAATCAAGCCTTGCGTGATTGGTCTGAATCCTATAGCGACACACACTATTGTCTGGGTTCTGCCTTGGGCCCTCACCCTTTTCCAGAAATGGTCGCTGAATTTCAATCTGTTATAGGTCGTGAGTGTCGTGAACAATGTCAGCAACAATTTGGCGCTATGCCTAATATAGTAATTGCCTGTGTGGGAGGAGGGTCTAATGCGATTGGTATATTTTCAGAGTTTTTATCAGATCATCACATCCAGCTTATAGGTGTAGAAGCAGGCGGCACAGGAAAGGAGTTAGGTCAACATGCCGCTAGATTTTATACTGCAACACCTGGTGTTTTACATGGTTGTTATACCTATGTACTTCAAAATTCAGAAGGTCAAATTGCTGAAACGGCTTCTATTTCTGCTGGTTTAGATTATCCTGCGGTGGGCCCTCAACATGCGCAACTTTATAAAAATAAACGTGTCGAATACGTTGCGGTTGCCGATGATGAAGCATTAGCTGCGTTACAATTATTAGCACGTACTGAAGGCATTATCTGTGCATTAGAATCAGCCCATGCGCTGGCTTACTTAGTCAAAATTGCAAATCAACTTCCAAAAAATTTCAGTGTAGTAGTGAACTTATCTGGCAGAGGAGATAAAGATTTGCCGCAAATCATGGCAAGGGAGAATGTGTAAATGAAAAAAATATCACGTATAGAGAAATTATTTACAAACCAACAAAAAGCTTGTATTGCTTACTTAACAGCGGGGGATGGCGGCATACAACATACCCTCGATGCGGCCATGGCCTTAATTGATGGCGGAGCCAATTTGTTAGAAATAGGTATTCCATTTTCCGATCCTGTTGCGGATGGTCCTGTGATACAGCGCGCTAGCCAGCGAGCGATTTCAGCCGGTACTACGCTCAAAGATGTGTTATGGCTAGTTAAAGAAATTCGTCAAGTGAGCGATATTCCTCTTGTTTTATTTAGCTATTTAAATCCAA
This sequence comes from Gammaproteobacteria bacterium, assembly GCA_013288655.1. GTDB lineage: Bacteria > Pseudomonadota > Gammaproteobacteria > DSM-16500 > DSM-16500 > JABDBK01. Next base: position 7,197 of record JABDBK010000018.1, read on the forward strand.
TATTAGCAGGGTCTCAGTCTGACTTTTTTAGTGAAGCCAAAAATGCTGGTGTTGACGGTCTCTTATTGGTCGATTGTCCTATAGAAGAATCAACATTTATTCGTGATGCTTGTATGACAAATCAAATGGATCTCATTTATGTTATTGCTCCTTCAACACCTATGTCGCGTATTCAATACATTAATGAACACGGGAAAGGGTTTTTATATTACGCTTGCCGAAAAGGAACAACGGGTGTACGTGATGGTTTACCGGATGGATTTCAAGAAAAACTAGCATCTATTAAAGCCATTCTGAACTTACCCATTGTGGTAGGTTTTGGTATATCAAATAACGAAATGGCTAAAGAAGTTTGTAAAATTGCTGATGGTGTTGTAGTAGGTTCTTTATTTGTTAAGGCATTAGAAGATGGATTACCCTTAGTATCTTTATCTAAACTTGCTCAACATATTTTTGCAATGAATCTCAATTCAGATTGATACATAGACATTCTTTTGTAATGATACGTTCATCTTTGAAATTAAAGGAGTCGCTATGAGCTCGAATGGTTGGCATGTTTTCATACAGTGGTGTTTGGCCGCAAAAAACGAGAAGATGTTATCTTCATTGCTTGGATTGTTGTTAACACAAGAAGAAAAAGAAAGCATTGCATCACGTTGTCTGATCATAATGGAATTGATAAAGCATGAAAAAACGCAACGAGATATAGCGGCTGATTTGAATGTCAGCATTGCTAAGATTACGCGTGGTTCAAACGAACTGAAAAGAATGCCTACTATGCTAATCGAATTTTTAAAAGAAAATATGTAACTCCCCAGGTCCGTCATTGCGAGCCCAGCGCTTTTTGCTGGGCGCGGCAATCCAGAAATTTATTCGATAACTTTATTTAAGCTTTTTCGCTTCAGCCAAGTGATGTTCAACAGCTGTTTTTGTATTAGCTAAATATTGCTTAAGATCAGCATTTTGCGCTTCTTTTTCAAAATGCATAAGCATATTACCTACATCTGTATGGCCTTTGATCATAGCCTTAATATAGGCTTTTTGAAATTTGGCATCATCAAGTTTTGATAAACTTGCTAAATCCTTATCACTATTTTCTTTAAACTTTTTAACAGCAGGTGTTTCATCGGCTGCAATGTTGTTTTTAGCACTTAGATTAGTGACTTGTTGTAAATTATCACTGTGTTGCGTAATCATCATGTCAGCAAACTTCATGACATCAGCATCGACTTTTTTATCTTTTGCTACTTTGGCTACGTTGATTTCACTGTTATTAATAGCTTCCATATATGCGATAATTTCACCATCATGATCGTTTGCTTTTGCAAACGACACATTAGCAAAAGCTGCAAAAAGTACAACAAACATTGTCCCTAACACTATTTTTGAAAATTTCATTGAATATTCTCCCTATTGTTTCACATATAAAATTACGCCGAACCCAGACATTGCTGATTCACTATAACATATAAAACCAAAAACTGCTAAAATTTAGCCGTAATAGCTACTACCCACTGACTGCCATCATAGGGAGGATTTTTATGATTAGTATCCACCCACTGAAGCGAAAATGTATATTTATCGCCAACCGTTTTTGCTATGAGTATATTATAATCTTGATAACTATTGCCTACATTACGATTTAAGTTATAGTTACCTATACCACTCGATAAATTCACATTTTCAAAATAAACATATCTTGCAGGAATATCAAAATTAAGACCTAAATTAGCATAAGTTCCAGACCCATGATATCCAAAAACATTAGCAGAATAACCCATGATGAAGGTAATAAACTTATAAGTCATCAAACCCATGAGTTCATTATAAGTTGCACTGGAAGCTCCTGGATAATTGTATCTTACAACATGCAAATCAAAGGTCACATCTTTAACGGTATGACTATATCCAATGCTTGCATCACCTTCTATAGTTGCCTGTTCGCCAGAGATACTTATAAAATTAACATTTGAACCCCAAAGGGCTAAATAAATCTTACTATCAAAGGTAAACGTAAGCCCACCTTGTACTGCAGGCTCTTCTTTAGTCAGGCTAATACCACGAAATATATAATTATTGGTAAGTGCCATATTACCTGAGATATGATTCAGGAAATATTGTTTAGCGGGTTCTGCAAAGGAACAAGAACAGAAACTTATCATACTCGTCATGGTCATAGACAATATTGTTTTTTTCATCATTTAACTCCGTTTAAAAATATTCATTACTTTAACTTCAGTTTATATTTTATTCATATTATAATGCATTTAAAAAATATAGTTTATAATATAAATAAGCACACAAAAACTGGAGTGATCATGAAAACAATACTGACTCTATGCGTAATTTTGTTCGGATTTTTATATCAAATACAAGCTGAAGCTAAATCAGATTGGGAACGATGGGTAAGTGAATTAAAAGAAGAAGCTATTTCGCAAGGAATCGATTCAGACCTATTTGATCAGCTATTTGCAAACATTTCAGCACCGGATCAAAGCGTACAACATTTTAGTCAACACCAACCCGAACATAGAATCACCTATCCAGAATATAAAAATACCCGCGCTGATACTTATAAAATTATCATTGGACGCAGAGCATATAAAAAACATCAATCTATATTACAAAGCGTCGCTCGCAGTTATAACGTCAGTGCTTGTTATATTGTTGCATTATGGGGAATGGAAACAAGCTATGGAAGATACATGGGAAAATTTCCTGTCGTTAAGTCTTTAGCTACATTAGCTTATCAATCGAATAGACAAGCTAAATTTCGCAGTGAATTACTCTATGCATTGCATATGCTTAATGATCATCAGGTGAGTATAGAGCAATTTAAAGGTGAATGGGCGGGTGCGACGGGGCAACCGCAATTTTTACCTTCTAGTTGGTTTAAATATGCAGTGGATTATGATATGTGCGGACGCAAAGATATATGGACAAGTTATCCAGATGTATTCGCATCCATAGCAAATTACCTGGTAAAAAATAATTGGAACGATGCGGAACCTGTTATGGTTCCCGTAGTTTTACCAAAGGATTTTAATACTCATTTAATCGGAATGACAATTTCAAAACCTGTCAGTGCTTGGAACGAACTCGGTGTAAGTTTTGTAGATGGAGGAAGTTTACCCTTTTTGAATGTACAAGCTTCTCTTATTCAGCCTGATGGCGATGGTACGTATTTGGTATACCCTAATTTTAAGGTGTTGCTGAGTTATAACAATTCTATCTATTATGCTGGTACCGTTAAATACCTGGCTGATGAGATTTGTCAAAAGCAAACTTAGGGTTTATACCCATATATATAAGCATAATACCTAGGTTGTCTGGATTCTTTTCATATAAGAAAATGGAAGTCTGTCTTTGTTTTATGAATAGAGAGCGCTAAAAAACAAGACACCCCACTTCTTTAGTCATTAGTCAAAGGAGCAACACATGAATCCAAATCGTCCAAATCAACCCAACCAACCCCAACAACCTGGCAGAGAACAGCAAAAACCAGGACAAAGACCTAATCCAAACAACCCAAATAATCCAAACCAAAGGTAATATTACACATCCAGAAGTGATAGATGTCACACTTCTGGATGTATATTTTTAAAAGTTACATTTAAAATCTTCTGGAAAGTTTAACACAACATTCCCACCTGCCTGCGGCTTGGATGATTTACAAAATTTTTCATGATCTGAAAATTGAATATTCACGAACAGCCCCTTTGTCGAGGTACAACTGCCTGCTTCATGGGGATGTTCATATAATGTGTTATTCGCATTTGTTGCGCAATTTTCTAAGGTTTCTTTATCTTGGCTGGGATTTTGCGTACAGCGAGGAATCAATAAATTTCCGATGGTACCTATCACACCCTGCTCATCAAAACTGGGCACCGTATGATTAATGACTTTATAGGAGCAATCAGCATAAGCTGTGCTAGATAATATAACTGCTGTTAATAATAAAGTTTTTCTAAAAAATTTCATATGCACACCTCATGTATTTAAATCCCAATCAATAGGCTCACGACCATGTGAAACAAGAAAAGCATTTGCCTTGGAAAAATGTTTGCAACCCCAAAAACCTTGATGAACTGAAAATGGCGAAGGATGAGCTGCGGTCAATACCAAATGCTTCTGCCTGTCAATTAAAGCCCCTTTATTTTTCGCATGTGCTCCCCACAACATAAATACCAAAGGTTCTGGATGGTTATTAAGTTGCTCCATAACTTTATCGGTAAAAATAGTCCATCCTATTTTTGCGTGTGATTGAGGTTTAGCTGACTCCACACTCAAAGAAGTATTCAGCAACAAGACACCCTGACTAGCCCATTTTTTTAAACAACCATGATTTGGAATAGGAATATTTAAATCATTTTTTAATTCTTGAAAAATATTTTTTAAAGAAGGAGGAGGTTTAATACCTGGTTTTACTGAAAAAGAAAGACCGTGCGCTTGACCTGGACCATGATAAGGATCTTGACCTAAGATGACTACTTTGACTTGATCATAAGTGGTTTCCTTAAAAGCAGAAAACAATTCGTCTTGTGGGGGATAAAAAACCTTACCTTCCGCTTTTTCTTGAGCAAGAAATTGCAAAATAGATTTAAAATAAGGTTTAGCTTTTTCATCGCCTAACACATCATTCCAATTTAAGGTAGAATGCATCATGATATACCATGGTTTATAAAAATAACGGGTTATCCTAGCATAAATAACAAGAAACAAAATCTAATATTGATAGAACCTTAGATGCGTCGATAAGATGAATAAATAATGTACATATAACTCATGGTTGACAAATCTTTAGGTGTAGTATTCAATGATATTTCATTACTTTCTCACCTAACGAGGCGCAAAATGAAAAAAATTCTAATTTCTTCTTTTATTACTATTTCAACTTTAAGTATATCCCCTCTGGTCATGGCTGATCCGTCAGAAATTTTGCTCACTTTTGAATGTCCATCTGTTCAAAATCTAGGTAACTCGGGCATGGAGATTGCAGGTTTTGGAGTTAAGAAAATCCAAGATCGCAGCTATGGAGTTTATTTCTCCAGTAAAAATAATAATGACCCACGACTACCAGCCGGTATTCCAAGTAATTTGTCATCTTATAGAAATAGTCTTACAAACTATGATGGTATTACACAGACAGTAGCTTGTGGTTATGGAAATCCAACAGATCCTTTATTTTTTCAAGTTTCATATCCAGTGACAAATGCAAGAAATGCACTTGTGGTTTCTAAGACGGACTTTTCCATTACCATCTCAATTCCAATAGGTTTGACTAAGTAATTTTTTCAAATTGATGACATTGATTTGATCAATGTCATCAATCTTAGGTGCCATCAACATACCCAAAAAATAATCCATCAGGATCATACTTTTTTCTAATTTCTTGAAGTTTCTTCCATTTTTCAGGTGTATACGAATCTGTGATACGCGTAGGATCTTGTACAATATCCGTTTCTCCAATGTAATGGAAATTAGTAAACGGTTTTAGAATCGCCATGGTTTCGTTATGCCATTTTATATTTGCCTCATCATCTTTAGCATTTTCCCATATTGACCAAATGCCTCCATAAGATTGTCCCGCCATGGAAAGAGCAACGTTAGGATTCGATTCTAATAAATTATGCTGTCCTGTGCTTTGACAAAATACAATAACTGATTTGGGTGAAGGAGCATCAATAATTTTGTCGCGCATAGCCATCAAAATATCAACTGGCTTTGCATTGGAACATTGATTTTCACACAAATTACGATGTTTTTCAGGCCAGGAAATTCCAGAAATAACAGACAATTGTTCAAAATTACTGGGTTCATTTATTTTTTTTGATAAACATTTTTTGTATCTATATAGAACCTGCCCTCTCTTGTATTCCAACGCCAGGGGCTAGTCCAAGCTTAGATGCGGCTTGGGCGGGTACGCTACGTGCCATTGTGTTATTTTAGTACATAGATCTCGATAAAAAACCCTAAACAGTGTACTCTATAAGTAACGCTAGAGAAATACCGGTTTTAAACTGCAAAAGGAAAACGCATGGATAAGATATCGGATCAATTAGCAGCCATAGCGAGAGAAAGAAATCAGATCATGATTAGCTCTAAAGAGCATGAACATTTGCTTTCTTTAACATCCGATTTACTTACTCAATCTGCGGATCAAATGAATTGTGCAGTTTATCAAATTTCAACAAATCTTGATAAAATACTTTATGTCAATCCAACTCTTGAAAAATGGTGGGGACAATCTCGTGAAACACTCTACAACAATCCACAAGTATGGTTTGATCTTATACATCTTGATGATATAAGCATGGTAAAAAATGCATTTATACAACTTGCACAATCAAATTCCACAGGTATTCTGCTTGAATATAGATTAGTCAAACCTGATGGTAGTATCACTTATATACAAAACAAATGTGTGCTAATAAAAGATGAAAAAAATCAAACAAGTTACATCCTTGGTACGGCCGTGGACATAAGTAATTATATTAGAGCTCAACAAAAACATTTTATTTATGAGCAAGTACTTAATGCATACAATCTAGAAAGCAGTGATGAAATTATTTTGAATACTATTCTAAAAGTGGTATGCCAATCCCTTGACTGGGATGAAGGTGAAATTTGGGTTTATAACAAGTTAGATGAATCACTCTATTGCGTGAGTTTATGGCATCGATTAGGACAAGCTATCACTCCATTTTATAATATCACTTATCATATGGTGGTTAAAGCAGGCGTAGGATTTTCAGATCTTGTCATGCGAAAAAATAGGCCTCTTTTAGATAACAATTTTGGTGATTCTCCAGTATATTATCGATCTAAAGCAGCAAAAATCGTTGGATTAAATACTGCTCTTGGAGTCCCTATTATTTTTAAAGATGAAATAATTGGTGTATTAAACTTTTTTAATCGTAAAACTAAAAACCCTAGTGCCGAAGATATGCAAGTCATCCCAAAAATTGCTGAATTAATTGGTACTATGACTCAAAAAATAATTAATTTTGACAAGCCAGAATCTTCCGCCCATCAAGATGATTTAACAGGACTTACCAATCGAGCTGGGTTTGAATTATTATTAAATACATGTATAGAGAATATTAATTCTGACGAAAAGTTAGCGATCGTGATTGTCGATTTAGATAAATTTAAATCTATTATAGAATCCTATGGCGCTGAAATAGGCGATATCTTACTTAAACAATTATCTTTTAAATTTATACAAACACTTGGTCATCAAGCAAAAATCATTGCTCATCTTGATACTGATGTTTATGGATTTATTTTTGATGGTCTGACAAGAATAGAAATGTTACGACCTTTACTTGACAATATTTCAGTAAGCTTACAAAAACCTTTTATTATTAAAGAGCAAAATATTCACGCAAAAGCAAGCATAGGCGTAAGTATATTCCCGGATGATGGTTTAGATTCTACAACTATCATACAAAATGCTCACAATGCTATAAAAAAAATCAAATCGCAAGGTGGAAACGCTATTCAACTTTATAATGAAGCATTTGAAAAAAAATTAGCGGATGATATTAATACTGAAAGTGCTTTAAGACATGCTCTTTCTGAAAATCAATTTAAACTATTATATCAACCAAGAGTCGATTTAAAAACAGGTAAAGTCACAAGCTTTGAAGCTTTATTGCGATGGCAAGATCCTGTGAATGGATTGAGATTACCTCATTCATTTATGCATATTGCTGAAGAATCCGGTTTAGCTATTTATATAGATGAATGGGCACTCATGAATATCAGTCATTATTTTTCTTTAATACATTCAAATTTACCTGTATCCATTAGTCTTTCAGAACAGCAATTCAAAAAATCTCATCATGTATTAAATCTTATTAATCAATTAATTGATAAATTTTCCATTAATCCTTCCTTATTACAAATTGAAATTACCGAAAAAATATTCATGACACACGCAAAAGATATGTTAGATATCTTATTTCAACTCAAAGGTAAAGGTATTGCGATAGTCATGAATCATTTTGGTACGGAATTTAGTTCATTTAATCATTTACAGCAATTGAAGCCTTCTCATGTAAAAATTGATAAATCATTTATTGATAAACTGCCAAATGATACAAAAACCGCAACTATCGTACAAACCATGATTCAATTCTGTCATGCATTAGGTATCAAAGTGATTGCAGAAGATGTCGAAACAGATGATCAAGCCAAATTTTTAGTTAAAGAAGCTTGTGATGAAATACAAGGTCCCTATTTTTCAAAAGCTTTGTCTATTTATGAAGTCAAGACGCTTTTGGAAAAAGGAACCAAGCTTACGCTTCCAAAATAAAATCAACTAGGATTCTAACGAAGGAATACTTACATCCGGCGAAACATCTGCATCATAATTCACATCTGCAAACTCAAAACCAAATAAACGATGAAACTCAACAAGATAACCTTTTATGTCTGTAAGTTCATCCAGGTTTTCAGATGTAACCCTAGGCCATAATTCACGAATTTTCTGTTGTACGTCAACTTGCATTTCAAAATCGTCCATACGAATACGTCCTTCTGCATCACGCTCGGATGTATTTGCTGAATAAAGTTTATTTTTAAATAAACGGCTGATTTGTTCTATACAACCCTCGTGTGTTCCTTTAGCTTTCATGATTTTATAAAGCAAGGAAATATAAAGTGGAACAACAGGAATAGCAGCACTTGCTTGCGTGACTAGAGCTTTATTCACTGATAACAATGCCTGACCATGATATTTTTGAAGTTGTTCATTTAACTTATGAGCTGTTTTATGCAAATCTTCTTTTGCTTTACCTATAGTTCCATTTTTATAAATAGGATGCGTAAGCTCAGGTCCTATATAATCATAAGCCAAAGTTGTCACGCCATCAGCTAATAGATTTTCTGTAGCTAATAAATCGATCCACATTTGCCAATCTTCACCACCCATCACTGCAATAGTATTATTAATTTCATCGGACGTTGCAGATTCTAATGAAATTTCTTTGACTTCTTTACGCAACGGATCAACGGTTTTGCTCGTGAAAGATTGATTAATAGGTTTCAACACAGAAGAATACACTGTTCCTGTATCAGGATGCACTCGTCGGGGTGAAGCTAGGCTATAAACTATTAAATCAATTTTGCCTAAATCTTTTTTGATTAAATCGATAGTACGTCGTTTTATATCATGCGAAAAAGCATCGCCATTAATACTTTTTGCATAGAAATGATCACGATGAGCCAATCGTTCGAATGCAGCTGTATTGTACCATCCTGCCGATCCTGTACGATTATTTTCGGCTTCTTTTTCATAAAATACGCCTATCGTTTTTGCACCTGCTCCATAGGTTGCAGCTATTCGACTTGCTAAACCATAGCCGGTGGAAGCACCAATGACTAAAACATTTTTGGGGCCTTCAAAATGACCTTGTTTTTTAATAAAATTAATTTGTTCTTCTACGGCTTTAGCGCAACCCACTGGATGTGCTGTGGTACAAATAAATCCCCGAATTTTTGGTTGAATAATCATATTATCTAGTTCCAATTTTTGAGTGCGCATATGTTATCAAAAGCACTTTGGAATAAATAGTGTTATGTTACAACCAATCACTCAAGGCAAAACCTACACCTATACTATTAGTACGGTGATTATATTCAATTAGACTTTGACCATAGCCCGTAAATCCTTGCACATAACCTTTTATATAAGGCGTAATGGGGAAACTCCAGGTCAACTGGCCTGTTGCATGTCTTGCACTTTGCTCAAAAATACTATGTGCTTCGAGTGAAACAACCTGTTGGTGACATTTATAGGCAAGTAAGAATCTTGCATAACCTAAATATTGAGCAATATCAGGATTATTACCATTTTTGGAAAGCACAATCCAAGGTCTTACACTGAACATCCAATGGTCAGAAGATGTAATCGCCTCCACATAAAGTCGATTCCAACTTCGCTGTAGGCCGTTTCCAAACCCATTCGAGTCATGAATAGCACCTACATTCATAAAGTTAACATGCCAATTTTTAGACAAGTGCCAGTTCACCGGAGTTGCAAAATAGAACTCGGGTTGATAATCATTTTCGCGCATATACGTTGATTTATTATATACTTGCCAGTAAGAAAGCTGGGTATAAGCTGCATAAAGCGAGGTCGTATAGTTAAATATATTTTTCCAAACAGGCACTTTGACGCTGACTTGGAATTTAAATTCCCCATGATTTAATGACTCATTGTTTGGGGTATTGCCTGCATAAGCAGAATTATCGGGCGAACCTGTGTAATAATAAGGCAAAATATAATTAGGATTATAAAAAGCAATTCCTATATAATTTGGCGGAATTTTTTGTTCATTGATGGCTCGTTGCACAACAGGGCTATTTTCAACGATTACAACAGGCATAGTTTTAGTACAGCATTTGGCTTTCGGAGAAGCAGCTAATACAGATGAAGGATTGCATAACAAGACAACTAGTAAAGATAATTGACAAACAATAAAAGATTTTCTCATCCTGAGCTCTCCAATAACAAAAATCTGTACTATAGATAGTAACAACACTTTGTAAGGTCTGCACTACATGTTTACGTAACTTCTGTATTTGAGAATTATTATTTATATTCCCTTCTCGATGCAGCTTCTCGTGTCCCATCAATATTATTAGAGGATGTCCATTCCACAGATGGGTCATGATGAAAACTATGGCGATTCTTCGCTTGACCCGTTTTAACACCCTGATTTGAACGCCCCAATACAGGCGAAGGATGATTATTTTCAGAATCTTCAGAGTCCGAGTCTACTTCATTGCTCTCAGATGACGAAAAACAACATGCGCTTATACATTTATATACGCTATATAAAAAACCGCCCAATAGAGTTGCAGCACCCGCACCAAAAGCTGCATAACCTAAGCCCACCATCGACACACCTGCTACCGCACCCGCACCTGTCATGATTAATAATACACCCGACATAAGAAAACCTACGCCTAAAATAATTTTCCAGCAAGGTGTTTTTTCTGCTTCTTGTTTAGCTTCAGCTACTTGTTTTTGAAGATTACTATTTTGTGATCGAAGCGTTTCAATCGCTGAACTTGCGTCTTCTAGCGATGCTTTATATTCATTAAGTTTTTTTATGTATTTATTCTGTTGGGTTTGCAAATCTTTTTTTGTTTGTTCTAACTCATCTTGAACTTTTTCCAGGCTTGCATTTTTCCGACTCACCTCTGCTTGAAAATGCGAACAATCGGAGGATAATGTCTCGCATCGTGAAGCAAGTTCAGACGCACGTTTTTCGGATGTTTGTAATGAAACTTTTAATTCATTATTCTCTCTTGATATTCTAGCAAATTCCTGAGTCGTAATTTCCTTTGGCTCTGCATTTACTTCTTGACGTTGCATGCTTATTTCTCCATGTGTATGACCAAGCTGCCTATTCTAGCCAAAATAAAAAAAATAGAAACCATTTTGCAAAAACTTTCTTTAGTTTAAAAAAAATGCTATTTTAACCCAACTTTTCTATCACTAAGAATTTTATGCGAACATTTATTATTCGAGCACGCAAAGGACCAACGCGTTTTGAACGCCTCAGATCCAATATAGGTGCTAAAGACCATTTTGAAGTGGTCGCTCATTCTGTCATTAATGCATTTTTTACTTCCAATGGTTTTAGAGAAGATGTCGAAATGTATATTATTCTCGAGAGCTCAGAAGATTTTCCGCGGACTATTAAACTCTCAGGCAATGAAGGCTTATCCATTGCGGGTTTTCATGAGGAAGCTGTGCTTGAATTAGTTGAAAAAGCATTAAAAGAGAGCCAAGGTTTACAAAAAGATGAAACTAAAATCATTGCGAAAGGTTTACAAATCACAGGCTTTGGATTTGAAAAATGTGTGCGGCAATTATTAGAAACACGTCCAGTATATCTGCTTGACCGAAAAGGTACTGATATCAGAGCTATTAACTTAGATGATGATCCTGTTTTTATATTAAGTGATCATTTAGCCATGCCAAAAAACAGCATTAAAGGTCTTCAACGTCATGGCTTAAAAACCATTAGTTTGGGGAAGAAAATGCTTTTTGCTTCACAATGTATCGTATTAATTAACCATGAATTAGATAGGGCTGTATGACATGATCTTCTCTCACTTTATTGATCAATTAAATACTAGTATTACATTACTGCAACAAAACTTACCCTTTATACTTTCATGTATTGCGGGCTTATGGTGCATTCATTTCATTAACTGGATACTTGGCGGTCGTTTAATGATTCTTGGTGTTTATCCTAGAAAAGGGTTCTCTGTTTTAGGTATTTTCTTTTACCCTTTCATTCATGGAAATTTTAATCATTTATTTTTTAATTCTATTCCATTATTTATTCTGGGAAGTTTTGTTTTATTACTGGGTTACCCTACTTTTTATTGTGTCACTATCACCATTATCGTATTAAGTGGCTTGGCCACATGGCTGCTTGGACGAGGTGGATTTCATATAGGAGCGAGTGGTTTAATCATGGGTTATTGGGCATTTTTATTAATTAATGCCTATTTTCAACAAGTATCCGTACTTACGGTTGCACCTGCTATCGTATGTGTTTATTATTTTGGTGGATTTTTATTTCAATTATTTCCAACGGATATTAAAACATCTTTTGAAGCTCATCTTTTTGGATTTCTAGCAGGTATTGCTGCATTTTATGCGTGCCCAGTTTTTTATTGTAAGTTTTCAACTTATTTATGCACCCATATCACTTAATCTCTATCACTGCTGGCTGAAGGGAAAAATACTTGCTAAAATTTGTCATTAAAAATATTGGGAATAGGGAGATTTTCAATGGCAACAGCTCGCACGTTATTTGGACAAAGTCATACCATTTCATCACTACAAAGAAATGCTGCGTCTTTATTCTGGAGACAATTACTTAATAAAGAACGTACCATCTCACAACCTGGCTTGAGTGAAATCGAACCGCTTCAAGATGAAATGCGTCAACTACTTGCAAAAAAAAATCCAACATGGTTTAAGGAAATCGAAACGGAACTGGATTCTCTTATTTTTGAACACAGGCATGAAACAAACCTCACACTAGAATCAGATTCACTACCTAAAGGTGTTTTATGGCAAGCTGCAAAAAACTGTCACATACCATACGCTGTTTTCCCTAGTCACATATCGATGACTTTCACAGATGACAACAGCTTACGTGTTAATAATGAACAATATACTGCCAATCAAATTATCAATGAAAAGCTTGGATTATTTGCTAAGCCAAAACCGCAAGAAACAAAACCACCTGCGCATATGGATTTGCTAGGCTACACACCATAAACGACGACAAGATGTCGTCGTTTATTCTAAAATAGCTCACTTGACAACCAAGGCACTCACAGAGTCCTGCTTCTGCAATTCATCGGGTGGCGAGACAAGTGTTGAGCGTGACAAGAGTCCAAAACTGGAAGTTGATACTGTCATATCCGTAATTTTTCTGAGTTTATCTTTATCCATGTTCGAAAAGACTTCAGGAGGCAACTCTAACAAGGTTTTAATAAATAATAAATCAGGTGCTTTAATACAATCCGCCTGGAGATTATTATTTAAATGTAAACATAATTTACACAACTGTAAAGCCGTATTGAACGACAGATCATAGATGACAAAACTGATAGCGCCTACGGAAGCACCGCCAATGAGAGCCGCTAATACCTCAAAAATCTTAGCAAACATACGTTCCATACCTGCAGTAATTAAAATATCTGCAGCATAATACCCGTAATAACAACTGCTCATCCCCAGAGCTATTTGCATCCCATAACCCGCAGACCCTATCATGGCACGTTTATGCGCACCCGCTTGATCAGTTAAACTTATGCCATAGCCAACAGCATAACCAAGACCATAACCTGGCGCAGAAAGAATCACTGCGCCCAAAGTAGCTGCTGTATAAGTGACATTTGAAAGCTGAATGGTATTATCATTTGGCACAAGTTTTTTTATTATTTTGCTGAGATTCACTGAAATAGGCCGCACGATAGGATCAAGATAAATAGGCCGTGCAAATAATCCTGCTGATATTAAATTTTTATTAAACTCATTTTCAAGCAATTCACGATTTTTTTCATTGTTTAAATACAACTCTAATGCCAATAAACAAACTAATTTTATGTCATTACTCAAATATTCATAGCTATGACCTAATATTTGTTCGCACAAACTATACAAAGCACTGTTCTTAGGGCTGCGCACCGGATAAGACTCACCAATCGTTTCCATCATATAAATAAGCATACCTATTTTAATCCGTGCGGATCGAGGTATGATTTGACATACTTCATCACTATCTTTAGGAGATACGCCCTTACTCATAACAGCTGCAAGTTTAGCCAGCGCCATTCTTTCGGGATTTTTATATTTAGTCGTATCCATATATTTTTGATATAACTGGCTCATACCTTCATCAATCGTTTTTTCGTGAGGAATGGCTCTTAAAATCCGTTCTTTATCCTCATGTTCACTCACTAAAATAGCACGCATCATTGCGATGAGTTCTTCTTTAATGTGAGGAAATTGACCCGTAGAAATAAATAATTCACTAGAATAGGTTGATAAAAACAAAAAGTGATAAAACTTACACAAATAATATAATTTTGCTTTTTCTGTTATCTGATGGTCTTTGTTAATAGACAAATTATTCGTTAAAATTGTGTAAAGTGTGCTGCCAGAATCAAATATATAACCGCCTTTATAAGAGGGATTTAATACTCTATATTCGTTTGCAATGCATTCAATACAATAAATCCATGCACCGAAATACACATCCCTCATATCTGCTGCCACAGTTTGTAATTCTGAATCAAGAAATTTTTCTATGTTTTTACCTAAATTTTCTAATAGAGAAATCAGCATCAATCTCGATACATTATCTTTTTTATAATTTATCCTGACGTTGTTTTTTGCTTTATCTATTAAATCAATTAATTGTGGTGGATTATATTCCGCATGTTCATTTAATGATACTTCTACCCTGTCTGAAGCCACCATAGAAAACTCCTTTTCTTGAATTTAACGAATATCATTAATGACAATAACGCAAATTACTTAACATATTCTTAAATCAATAGATTTTTTATTTTTCAATGGTTGATATTTGCTCAATGGCGCTCATGTGTTCAATATATGATTAACTATTATTTTTATCATGATGATTAAAAAACTGGTAATATACTCGCTAGATATTTTTGTATGACACATAGCAAGGAGCACTTCACATGAATAACCGATATTTTAAAAATCCTATACTTGAAAGCCTGGCTTATACGAGTGCATTAACGCTTAATCTTGTATTTATACCCTTAGCTCTATATTTTATATTTTTATCTTTTTATCATCATGCTATCACTATCGCTTGCCTTGGAATTTTTGCAGGATTATTTTTATGGAGTTTTATTGAATATGTCATGCATCGATTTGCATTTCATTTCAAAATCAAGAATGAAAAATTGAGAAAGCTTCATGCCATATTCCATTTATCACATCACGAATTTATGCATGATAAAAGAAAATATCAATCGCTTATGCTATTAAGTTTACCATCCACTATTTTGTATTATTATCTATTAAAATCGCTGCTAGGAAGTTATGTCGAACCTGTTTTCGCGGGACTCATTATAGGATATGTGATGTATGAATTCACTCATTACAGCACACACAGTATGAAAATGGATTCCTTATTAGTAAAACATTTAAAACAACATCATATGCATCATCACTGTCTAAACCCAGAAAAAAATTTTGGTGTCACCAGCGCTTTTTGGGACATCGTATTTAAAACCCGATTAACGGAAGGTGAAAAAATAAAACTTCTACAAAAAAAAGCCAAGGTAACTTCATAATTATGCGCTATAATAACGATAGGAATGGATTCTTAGAGTATGAACTATGGACAAAAAACTATGGATAATCGCTCTATTTTTTATATTTTCTGTATCTAATATATACGCAAGAAAAAATGATGAATTTATACGGCTTCAACTCGCCTATCCAGAAACCATCAAAGAAGTCACGAACAGTTATATAGGTTGGACGGATGGCAAACGCATGTTGATTCGTCATTTCCCAATAATTGATTACATTATAGCCTCAGCAAATAATGTTGATCTCTCTATAGGCAGTATTTCGCGTGATGATGTCAGGCGTGATTCCTACGAAGTTTTTTTTAGGAAAATGTATGGTAATTCGCCTGAAGAAGTTAGAACCAAATTGGTAACGATTTATTGGATGCCGCATGTTTTTGGGAAAAAATATCCCTTAAAAGTCACGACTGTCAATGGAGTAGATAAGAAACTAACCCGCATATCCGAAGCATTAGAAAAACTACCATCTTCGTTTCATAAATATGTTGATAAACCTGCAAGCAGTTATTATTGGCGTAATGTCGCCAAAGAAGAATATTTAAGCATGCACAGTTTCGGTATAGCGATTGATATTAATCTTGATTATTCCAATTACTGGCTTTGGGATTATATGAGATCTAAACGTACATTGACCCATCTAACCTTACGCAATAAAATCCCTATGGAAATTGTCGAAATTTTTGAGAAAGAAGGTTTCAGTTGGGGTGGAAGATGGTATCATTATGACACCATGCATTTTGAATACAGGCCGGAGCTTTTTGTCTAAAAAGCAAATAATATCCCTTTTTGATCGACAACATAAACAGCACCATCTTGACTAATCGCTGGTGTAGATATTCCACCAACAATATCA
Organism: Gammaproteobacteria bacterium; assembly: GCA_013288655.1. Classification (GTDB taxonomy): domain Bacteria; phylum Pseudomonadota; class Gammaproteobacteria; order DSM-16500; family DSM-16500; genus JABDBK01. The sequence continues at coordinate 23,950 of JABDBK010000018.1, forward strand.
GGATTTTTATGAATATCTTTTAAATCCAACGAAAACGTATACAAACCATCTGTGGTACTTACGTAAATATGATTAGCTGATAACACAGGAGAACCAAAACATTGGCCTGATAAAACATAGCGCTTTTCTACTTTAAAATCAGCATTCAGCATGATAAGTTCATTGCCCGCTACAAAATACATTCGATCATTAAATAAAATCGGAGCATTTAATACACCATGATCTGCCTGATACCAAGGCTGACATTTTTCTGTACCATTTTTTAAATCATAACAACGAATAACACCATCTTTACCACCTAATAAAATATTACCATTTGGAAATACAGCTGGAGATGTTAGTCGGCACGTTTTATCTGAACAATTAGACCAAAGTTGTGTCAGAACAGGAAAATTCCATCGATAAGCTATCAATGTTTTGTAATTATCCGCCATCACAATGATAGGTTGATGTATTTTAGGATCTAAATCAGCAATCGCAAGCGTAGACTCCGGCCATGCTAGCTTGGGTTCAACATTTTCGGGGTTCTTCATAAAATCCCAGGATAAAGAGATTTCATCTCCCGCAGCACAATTTGTCACTTCTGTTTTATTAACCAAATTACCTGACTGGTCAATAACTAAGATTTCAATTCGACTTGTTGTTCCAGCATAGATCGCGGGCACAAAAATAAAAATATTTTGATCACCCCACACCTTAGGAGAAGAAGCTGTATAGGCATCTAGACCAAGAACTGATGTATTAGCCGGAAAACGATATGACCAACGTCGATTACCCGCAGGAGTAAAACTATGCAAACTACTGCGGCGCACTTGAAGCATTTTTGAAGGTTCATTTCTGCGGTCTTTTATTGTTACATCAACGGTAGTGATAATATAAATATTTCCATCCTTACCTACCGCAGGCGAACTCGTAATGATACCAGGATAATCAGGATTTCCCGCCGTGGTGACGGCATGTCTCCACTTTACATTTCCATCAGAATCAACCGCAACGAGTTCTCCATTTAGCAAACCCACGTAAATCACTCCATCAGGACCGATCACAGGGGACACATAGCCTATTTTACCGACATGAACTAGCCATTTAGGTTTCGAAGCTACTGAAGTATGCACACGCATGAATCCTTGATTAGCATAAATACCAACATTATAACATTTTATCAAAGAATATATAAATAAATCATCAACATAATGTTATGCTATGGGTTTTATTGGAAAGGAATCATATGGGTGCTAATAGATTCATGTTTTCATTAGGCGATGGAATCGACTCTATCACAGGATCACATAAAGGTTGCGGTATCATTGTACCACAGGAAGCTAAAACTATATCCGATATACAAAGCGGCGATACGCATTATGAAGTTTCTATCGTGAGTGACTATTCGGACCTCTCTCAAGCCTTAGATCTTAAAGCCTATTTAACGACTTCCATTAACCAAAGTCATGTAAGCTCTGAATTAGAGCTCTACAAAAAAGCTAAATTATGTAAACAAAATGTTAGCCTTCTTATTAAAGGAAAAAAAATTGGTTTTGTACACACCATACCGCCTACCGCCAAGGCATCACAAGAATGCATTGATAATTTAATCCATCGACGCAGCACCTTTGTGGAAGCCTATGGTGATAAATACGTTAGTCAAGTCATGTATGGTAAGGTCATCTATGCGTTAATTAATTTCGTCAATACTAACCAGGAAGAAGCCCTACAAATCAAACAAAGCTTAGAATCAAAATTAGCATCCCATATCAATTTTTCAAGTCCAAGTCTCTATGCAAAAGCTGTCTCGACAAAGCATACATTAACAGATATTAGTCTTGAATATTCTGGCGTTGAACTTGGTTTACCTGGCGTCGCAAGCAATATTGAAGATTTATTCACTTTTATTGATCAATTCAATAAAGCTGAACTTATAGGTGCGCCTATTGGTTTTTTATCAGCTCCGTATGCCACGCTCATCCCTATACGAGAAGCCGCTGAATTATCCATACAGATGGCCATGATACAAGGATTGCTATCAGAATATGACAGAATCTATAATAAGAACCGCATTCTTATTGCTAGTATTGAAAAATTGGTTTATGGCATAAGATATTTTCATCTTGAAGATTCTATTTCGAAAGATGATAACAATCGCCTGCAAGAATTCTTAGATACAGCAAATAAATTTAAAAGAATCATGGAAGATTTAATGCTAGAAATCAGCCTGAATAAAACCGATTTAACTTTCTTACCTAAAAAATTAACTGACCATATCACGCTTGATATTCCATCACCTCTTAACAACCAGGAACATTTGGAAGATGACAAAAAAAGTTCGAACACCCATCATAGACAGTATTATGTGCGAAACCAACTAAGCAGTATTCTTAAATTATGCGCTGAAGCAGTGAATAATATGGAATCAGAAGTCGATATATTATCCAGACAACTCATGGCCGAAATAGTGAGAATAACACCTTCTGACGATCATGTGCATCTTGACTTACCTCCAGGTGGTTCTACCATACGGTGGGATATTTTATCGAGGGAAGAAAAAAATAATAGTGGCATCCATAGCTTTGCCCTTAAAGTGAAAGATACTAAAAAATTTATATCTTCTTATTCGACTATCTATGAACGCATTTCATCCGGCATGGAAAAAAAGCTCAATGTAACGAATGAGCAAAGACTAAAAGTTAAACCTCATGGTAAAGGTGATTACATCATCATAGGAAGCATCATAGGTTTTCAAGCATTAGATCCAAGTATTTCTAGACACTCGACATCATGGATTTCAAAAGAATGGCATAGTGCTAAATCCAACGAACCGTCCAAAAAAGGAGCTATTATTGAGTTCGATGGTAAATCCGATTTAACTAATATGTCTGCTCCCTGGTTAGAAGACAATCAACCTATTAAGTTAAAATGATTGAGCAAGATAACCCACATAAAGCAAAACCACCCCAAGCATCAAACCAAACAGACTAAATAAAAAAGGAATTTGTTCAATATGACTCGAAACCAGGGCAGCCCAAGAATCCGGAAAAAAGACTCTAAATATACCCATAGCCAACATAGAAGCTCCAACGAGCGTAATAACTGAAGTCCAAGCAATCTGAAAGCTATCGACAAACATGAGTGATAATGTACCAAAAATAATGGGAAGCACACCGCCCAAAATATAGCCTGACTCAGATTTAACCAAATGTTTAGCCATTTCACGAGCATTTTCGAGATTAAATAAAATTCCTAACGATAAAATGACGGAAACCACACCAAACCAACGAGCAAACATAAGATAACTCATAAAAATCATCCTTTTCCTGAATATATTTTGCATAAATCCATTTTTACACTTCTTAAAATACTAACACTATATTAAAATGCCGCCTAGTAAAAATCTAAAGAGGCTTATATGCTCGCCAATATACGGAAAATTACAATTTATGCATTAATTGCAATGTCCTGTTTCTTCATGTTAAGTTTAACAGGTTGTAAAGATTATACTTTCTCTTTAGGAATGCTAAATCCTAAAGGACTTGTCACGTATCATGAGCGCAAGTTATTCTTTGATACGCTAGCTCTTATGTTAATTGTTGTAATCCCTGTTATTATTATGAGCTTTGCGTTCGTATATCACTATCAAGTATCGCATAAAGTCAGAGACTATAAACCCAATTGGAGCCATAGCTACTTCCTGGAAGTTATCTGGTGGACTATACCCTGTGTCATTATTGTTGTGCTTGCCATTTTAACGTGGAAAAAAACCCATGAGTTAGACCCTTATACCAGGCTTCCTGGCTATCAAGATAAGCCGCCTATGTTAATCCAGGCCATTGCGTTACCCTGGAAATGGTTGTTCATCTATCCTGAACAAAATATCGCCACCGTGAATTTTCTTCAAATACCTATTGATCAACAAGTAGAGTTCTGGATAACAGCAGATAATGTGGCAATGAGCGCGTTTTTCATTCCACAATTAGGCAGCCAAATTTTTGCCATGGCTGGCATGCGTACACGTTTACATTTAATTGCGGAAGAAATTGGAACATATAATGGCCTGAATACCCAATACAATGGTGCTGGTTTTTCTGATATGCATTTTACTGTAAACGTAGTACAAGCTGAAGAAATGCAAACCTGGATTAAACAAGTCAAACAATCTGCCTTAAGCTTATCCGATGCTAATTATGACAACTTATTAAAACCATCAATAGGTGACAGTCCACAATATTTTTCAAGTGTTGAACCCGAATTATTTGACAATGTCATCATGACTTATATGCATACCTTTAGCGCGACTCACCCACGTGAAAATAATAACGCTATGATTGAGAAGGAGTAAACATGTTACAAAATTTATTTTTTGGAAAATTAACTTTAGATGTTATACCTTTTCATGAGCCTATTCTTATAGGTGTCATGGCATTCATGGCGATAGGTGCCATTGCTGTCATAGCCGCACTTACTTATTACAAACAATGGACCTATCTTTGGAATGAATGGATTTGTACCATTGATCATAAAAAAATAGGTATCATGTATTTGATACTCTCTTTTGTGATGTTATTTCGCGGCTTTTCTGATGCCATCATGATGCGTTTACAGCAAGCCATGGCTGCAGGATCTAATGCAGGATATCTACCACCAGAACATTTCGATCAGATTTTCACAGCTCATGGCGTCATTATGATTTTCTTTGTCGCTATGCCATTTATGTTCGCATTGCTAAATATGGTCGTACCTCTACAAATTGGTTGTCGTGACGTCGCTTACCCTTATTTAAATTCACTGAGTTTTTGGCTAACTTTTGCTGGCGCCATGTTATGTAATATATCGCTAGTTGTGGGTAATTTCGCAAGAACTGGATGGTTATCTTATCCGCCTTTGGCAGAATTATATTATAGTCCCGATGTAGGTGTGGATTATTATATTTGGTCTTTACAAGTCGCAGGCGTTGGAACTCTGCTTGCAGGCATCAATTTTATCGCGACTATTATCAAAATGCGCTGCAAAGGCATGACACTCATGAAAATGCCTATTTTCGTCTGGTCTGCTTTATGCGCTATGATATTAGTTGCTTTAGCATTTCCCATCCTCACTGTCACATTAGCTTTATTGGCCTTCGACCGTATGTTCGATATGCATTTTTTCAGCGAGTTTGCGGGCGGGAATGTCATGTTATATGTCAACCTCATCTGGGCATGGGGACATCCTGAAGTCTATATTCTGATACTTCCTGCCTTTGGCGTCTTTTCTGAAGTCGTGGCAACCTTTAGCCAAAAGAAATTATTTGGTTATACAACTATGGTATGGGCAATAGGTATTATAACTTTTCTGTCCTTTATTGTTTGGTTACATCACTTCTTTACGATGGGTGCTGGTGCGAACGTCAATGCATTCTTTGGCATTACAACCATGATTATTGCTATACCCACCGGTGTAAAAGTGTTTAACTGGTTATTTACCATGTATAAAGGACGCATTATCCTAAGTACACCCATGCTATGGGTAACCGCATTCTTCACCACTTTTGCGATTGGTGGAATGACTGGTGTATTAACTGCTGTACCCCCTATTGATTTCCAGGTACATAATAGTCTATTTTTAATTGCACATTTTCATAATGTCATTATTGGCGGCGTATTATTTGGTTATTTTGCTGGATTGATTTATTGGTTTCCAAAATCGTTCGGCTTTCAATTAAATGAAAAATTAGGTATTTATGCTTTCATATTTTGGGTAGTCGGATTTTATATCGCATTTATGCCATTGTATATTTTAGGTCTGAATGGCTTTATGCGCAGAGTCAATCACTATTCTGAAGTAGCCTATCAGCCTTATTTTATAGTTGCAGCATTTGGCGCTTTACTCATTGGAATTGGCATCATACTTCAAGTCATTCAATTGTTTGTCAGTATTAAAAATCGCCATGCTTTACGCGATAAAACAGGTGATCTATGGAATGGCCGCACTCTCGAGTGGTCAGTATCATCCCCTGCGCCGATGTACAACTTTGCTGTGTTACCAACGGTACATGAAATAGATCAATTTTGGGCTGATAAACAACGGCACCTAAGCGAAGGACATGTACATCCAAAAGAGATGCATTATGAACCTATTCATATGCCAAGAAACACACCTGCAGGATTTATTATTGCCATGTTTGCAGGAGCCGTTGGTTTCGCTTTAATTTGGCAAATGCTCATTCCGGGTATATTAGCTTTCATAGGCATGATTGCGACTGTGATCATACGTACATTTTCAAAAGACATCGATTATTATATTGATGCTGAAACAGTTAAAAAAACTGAATTAGCTTATCTTAGGGGGATTGTCTAATGCATAATGCAGCGACCATTGCTCATGACCATGAGCAACATCATCACCATGACGGCGATTCAACAGACGTATTTGGTTTTTGGTTATACATTTTAACTGACTGTATTTTGTTTGGATGTTTATTTGCAACTTTTATTGTATTAAACGATCCAAGCATGCATGGCCCTGCACTCAAAAGTTATCTCGATCTTCACGATATATTGATTGAGACATTTCTTTTGCTGGTATCAAATCTAACCTTTTGTTTGGCTATATTAAGTATTTATAAATCCAAACTCTTTAGAGCACAGCTATGGCTGGTACTTACCTTTATACTAGGCGCCAGCTTCGTTTATATGGAAGTCACAGAATTCGCACATATAGCACATGAAGGATTTAGCTGGGCAACTAGCGGTCAAGCATCTTCATTTTTCACTCTTGTAGGTACACACGGATTGCATGTGAGTTTTGGATTATTGTGGATTCTGGTGATGATTGTTCAACTACCTATATTAAAAATCACTCACATTACCAAGCGGCGTATGACTTATTTAGGCTTATTCTGGAACTTTTTAGACATCGTTTGGATTTTTGTATTCACCATTGTATATCTGATGGGAGGTATCTAATGCATCATCATGATCTCAGCCAACCCGACTATGGAACCGGTCAAAAAAAATTAGGGATTTATGTATTCGGTTTTATTACCTGTTCTATACTGACTTTAATTTCGTTTTGGGCAGTGATGTCAGAAACGTTCGCTAAAAATGATATATTAATCATTATTTTTATTTCAGCTATTATTCAATTCATCGTACAAGTCGTTTGCTTTCTACGCTTGAATACGCAAACAGAGCAAGGCCGCATGAATGTCATGTCGCTATTATTCACGGGTGTTATCCTGGTTGCGGTGATTGCGGGTTCATTATGGATTATGTGGAATTTGGCTTACTTTATGGCCCACTAAAGTAGGGTGGGTGCAGGTTTATCACCCACAAGTAGCTTTTCAGCATGCTAGCCCGAGCATCCCTTCTCTCGCCGCGCTTTTTGCGGTGGGAGAAGGTGCCCGATAGGGCGGATGAGGGTGGTGGGGATCTGCACGATCTATCTTTTGTTCAGTCAAAACACAAAACGAGGTCCTAGAAATGCATCGTCAACCTTCTGTCGAAGAAACGAAATCGAATACATTAAAAGCCCACAAAAACCCAGCAACAGGTCCTGGTAAAGCCCGCTCACCATTCGTAATCAATCACTTAGAAGGCGTACCCGCTTGCACCATAGGTTCCTTTTTAAAAAAACCTGAACTCAAGAAGGTATTAAGCACGTGTCATAGTTCTCAGACTTTATTTTCCAAAACATTGATTCCTCTTTTACTTCAAGCCTGTGTTTATGGTGACTATGATAAAGTCAATTCTATCCTTAAAGAATTCCCTGAATTGCTGCTCAAGAAATGCACAGTCATGGATTATTCAGATCGTACTCACAAAGATAGAACCGTTTATCAGCTTGCATTAGGTGCTTGTGATCATGACGTGAAAGATATAAATGGTAACATCGTGGTTGATGGCATGATTGAGATGATAGAAAAACATTTTAAACGTTTAACGATGCCTGAAAACTTTGTAGCTCAGATGATGGAACTCATCAAACAAGAAGAAACTGCAGGAAACCTTTCTAAAGATCAGGCAGAACAAGAAAGAATAAATCTAAGTGAAAATCCTCAGTCATATTACATAAATAAAGTGATGCGTGACCAATACGAAGGGCAATTTCCACCTGGTCATGAAGCAAAAGAAGCTGAAAGAGTGCAGCAAGATAAAGCGGCACTTGATAAGATTATGAACGTAATAAAGAATATAAAAGATGATGCAGATGGCAATGCATACGTCACAAGTACATCTAATTTAGAAGATAAGATACATAAGATCATACGTATAGGAATAACAGATGAAGAAAAATTATTAACCAACGAAGAAAAAGCGGCAGCGGCTGCACGACGAGATGAACTTAGCCGTCTTGTTTCAACAGTCATGAAAGCTCCGTCCAATGAATTTGATAAAGAATTCGACACACTCAAAAGATTTCTCATCGCGCAAGATGGATTTATTAAAAAAGGCGATGTTTTTGATTTTGAATTATTGAAAGCACTGTATCAGTTTAGAAACCATCTTGAACCTAAAGAAGAACAAACTTTTGGTAAACATTGCAATCATCAATTACTTGCCGATGTTGCACAATCCTATGACGACAATTATGTAGGTTTTGGTAATGATTGGAATAGTCCAAAAAATAAGTTCTGTTGGCAAAAAGTTTTTGGGTGGGTCGAGCGTGGCGCGCCGGCGTGTGATGCTCAAGTCATTGCTCAAGGCCCTTGGTCAATTTTAGAAGATGGCGAAAAATCGCGTCGATCGTTGAAATTTACTTATGGAGGTGGGTCTTATTATCCTCTATCTGCTGATCCTAATTCGGAGATTGGTTATAATTGCGCAGCAGGGTGCGGCGCCAAGGGGAGGAGGGACATGGCGGATGCATCACGACGGCCAGCGCGCGCTTTCAAAACTTATGTCGAGCAAAAATATCAGCGCCCGTGCTTACGCAACAAGCATACCGTCAGCCACAAAAGAAAAACCATTGAGTAGTTTCGTAGAGTGTCGTTGAATATGATAGTTTTTATATATTGAATGTAAACAAGAAGCTGAACAAAAGATAGATCGCATAGATCCCCAACACCCTCATCCGCCCTATCGGGCACCTTCTCCCACCGCAAAAAGCGCGGCGAGAGAAGGGATACTCGGGCTAGCATGCTGAAAAGCTTGTGGGTAATGATGAGAGCAAACCGTGTCCACCCTGCCTCTATATCTTATCGCTCACCTGTCTAGCCAAAAAGAACCGAGTCCCCAGTAAATTAATACACAAACCGCCTATCACTAATATTCCCGCTATTAATTTCCAAAACTGCAACGGCTCGCCTAAAAAGACAACTGAACAAATTAAACCTACAATAGGAACTAATAAAGTAAATGGAACCACTATTCCCACAGGATAACGGCTAACCAACCATGTCCATGCAATATATGCTATCCAGGTAGATGCCATGACAATATATAGAACTGCGCTCACACCTGACCATGTTAAACCTTGATAGGTGGACTGAATAACATCCAGACCTTCGACTAAAAAAGAAATCAAAAACATAGGAAAACATGCAAAAAAACTACCCCAAATCACCAAAGGAACAGTTTTAACATGAGTAAGTCTTTTCGTCATGAGATTACCAAAACCCCAGGTTGCCGCCGCTGCTAAAATAAAGATAAAACCCATATAAGTCACTGTTTGGTCAAAATGCATAGCGACAATGGCAATACCCGTAAACGATACTAAAGCTCCAAAAATTTGCCAACTATAAGGCCTTTCATCCAAAAAAGTGGCTGCAAAAAACATACTAAAGAAAACCTGAACTTGCATAATTAAAGATGCCATGCCTGGCGGCATACCCAGATACATACCCACAAACAAGAATGAAAATTGCAGCGCAAACATCACCAGGCCATATAAAGCGACCATCTTGAATGATCCAGGCGGTAACTTGAAAAAGAAAATAGCAGGAACACTGGTTAATAAAAATCTGCTGGCACATAGAAGTAAGGGTGGAATTTCATCTAATGCCACAGAAACGAATAAAAAGTTAACGCCCCAAATGATGACAACGAGCAAGGCTAATAAAAGATGAGAAATAGGCATAAGTTATGTGTTCATTTAAAGAATCTATTATAATATAAAAAATGATCTAAAACTAGTGGTATGTAAAAAAATCATACCTGAATTTATTCAATGCAATCCATGATTTAGGTTATAATTAAAGTATCCACCTACCATAAAAACGGAGGAGATATGCATAAATCACCCAAAACAAAACATCGCAATCAACATCATTTATATAATGATCTCGCAAAAATAAAAGCTATTATGTCTAACACTGCTTTCGAAGTTAGAAACACCGCTAAAGAAAAATCAAATATCTTGAATAAAAGAATCTCTCGTTATGCACGTAAAAAGCCTATGAAATCTCTAGGCATATGTTTTCTATCAGGCTTATGCATGAGTTTTCTTATGAGGCGGCATTAGTTACTTAGGCATGCTAAAATTATTTATGCATGCCTAAATCCTAGCTCAGAGTCAATTTTTTTGCTGCTTTACATCGTTTATTATAACCAAGGAGTTCAATCTCAATTTCCTTGAATGCTTTTTCACCATCAGTGCTAGATAGATTTTTTCCCACATCGACAAGCCTATCTTCTTTAAGATATTCTTCAAAATCAGGATATGTTGATAAAATTTTCATAAAAGCTTCAATACACTCATCCGCTGTAGCTGGAGATGAGTATTCTAAAGATGTTATTTGTTTAAGAAGTTTTTGCAACTGGGGATGTTTGCTATACTCTTTTCCATAAACAAGCACTACAGTTTCAAAATTATAAGTATCGGAACTATTATCTAGTTGTATTATCTGATCACATTTAGTTGGCACATAAATTTCTTGAAATAAAGAACATAATGTTCGCCCTAATTGCCTAAGATCTGTTTTTTCATCAAATTTCAAAAATAAAGTTGTAGGATGATATGTTGCATGAAAACTCATTTCAGCAGTAGGTAAATATCTTTTTGTATAGATGGGAGTCGGTCCGACTAATGGAGGTTCGCCTTTAGGGGTCACAGAATCCAGATCAACAAAACCTAATCTACCGTAATTGATCATCACATTGTGTGGCTTAATATCATGATGTATTAAACCTTGTCTATGCAGAATACTTAGTTCACGAAGTAAAGAGATTGCCATCACTATACGACGTGGAATAGGCATAGATTGAATCTTTTTTTGATCCGCCTCAAAAAGATTTCCTCCTCGCAACCACTCTGTGAGGAGGTATTGCTTTTCATGAATTCGAAAACATGCACTTTCACGTCCGAGTTGTTTATAACAATAGGCCGAACGCATGGCCAGACGCATTTCATGGACAGTATTTCCTGCGAACATGTTTTGATGATATATTTTAATTGCATATTTGGGTTTAGCATCTACAGTAAGATAAGCCTTCTTAACTCGTGACGCATAACCACCGCCAGGGTATTTTTTATTTTTATTATGTTCTATAAAAAAACTCATGACAGATTTTGCATTATCGCGATATACAGTAAAATGAGATAATTTCTGGTCTGTGGTTTTTCTAGATGCTTTTGCAACAAAAAAAGTATGATGAGCAGGCGGTAAGGATTCCAGGATTTTTTTTTGCTCTTCGTCTATAGGCATATTTTTATCTCCGGCATATGATGGGCTGTTTACAATTCTACTATGCTGGGCTAAAATCA
>JABDBK010000019.1 GCA_013288655.1 Gammaproteobacteria bacterium
AAATATTTTGTTTGCGTTGCATCATAGTCTCCTCAAAAATTAATTAATGAATGTATGGACATTATTTTACTATTGCATTAAAATAAATAAATACATAAATAGTTATATCACTAATGCACATATTGAAATAATAATATGGATAAATTACAAGCACTTAGAGTTTTTTCATCAGCGGCTACTACTAAAAGTTTTACCATTACTGCCGATCGGCTTAATCTTTCGCCACCCATGGTGAGTCGATATATTGCTGCATTAGAGGAATCTATTGGGGCACGTTTATTTAATCGCACCACACGAAGCATCACATTGACTGAAGCCGGAACTGATTATTTACACAGGATTACCAACATATTAAATGCGCTCGATGAAGCAGATACACTTGTGCAACAACATGAAGAAGTAAAAGGCACCCTACGCATTTCTGCACCGGCATCACTAGGTGAAAGCCAATTAATGAAACTGATTATTTCCTTTATGCAAAAACATCCCTCTGTTCGTATAGAGTTAAACCTAGATAATCGCCACGTCAATTTAGTTGAGGAGAATTTTGATTTAGCTATTCGCATCACACATGAAGTCGACCCAGGATTAATCGCGAGAAAACTTTGTATTTGCCAAGCTGTACTTTGTGCTGCGCCTACTTATCTCGAAAAACACGGCCATCCTGCTTCTTTAAAAGAATTAACAAATCACGAGTGTTTAATATTCCCGAACTTTCAACGTCAATCCTGGCAATTTAAACATGACAATCATATTGAAGAAGTCGAAGTACATGGAAAATTACAAATTAATAACATTGATGCATTAGTCAAAGCTGCTATTGCCGGTCTTGGTATTACACATCAACCCACATTTATGGTGAGTGAATTAATCCGTAAAAGAAAATTACAAATCGTTACTATCCCTCATTATTTCTTTTTATCACCTACTATTTATGCAGTCTATCCAAGTCGCGAATATTTACCATTAAAAGTACGTGCATTTATCGAAGCACTCATTGCGTGGGTGACTCCAATACCTCCGTGGGATAAACAGTTTGAAAAATAGATTATGTGCTTCATGTTATTTATATTTTGAGTATAATACATTATTCGAAAAAGGATGCAAAAATGAATATAATTCCATACAAAAAATGGTTATTTGCTTTATTAGTATTATTTCCTATAGTTTCTATTGCTTCTGTCCCATCATGGAAAATCGTACCAAGTGAAAGTAACCTGTCTTTTACTGCGAATCAAAATGGTGCTCCTGTCACTGGTACATTTAAAAATTTTACTGGTGAAATTAATTTTGATCCGAATCAACTTACTGAGAGCAGTGTTAAAATCATAGTTGATGTGGGCTCAATCTCTGATCCTTATAATCAATTATCTGATACACTAAAAGCACCAGAATGGTTCAACATAAAGTTTTTTCCTCAAGCGATCTTTCAGTCAAGCCACTTTGTTAAGACAGGTGATAAAATTTTTCAGGCTAAAGGTAATCTCACGATTCGTGATAAAACACTGCCTATCACACTGACATTCACTCAAGAAGAGTATACACAAAGCAAAGCACGCATGAAAGGAAGCACAACCATTAAACGCACCGCATTTGGAGTTGGGCAAGGTGAATGGGCTGATACAAAAACTGTAAAAGATGACGTGCAAATTGATTTTACGGTAACAGGAAAAAAGAAATAACTTCATTGGAAAGTTTTTTAGTGAAGGTGATTTTGTAGTGCACGAGTCCGTCTTTTTTTGGTCAAGTGCTCGATGAATTGATAAAATTGGAAATATCCCTGATCGAATCCGGTGTAACAATAAACTCACCTTGAAATGGTGTATCTAATGTTACTAACAAGAAGAGCATCGAAGCTGCCATAATAGCAAAAGTAACCGTACCAAAAATATGTAAATAAAAACTCACTCTGAAAGCATAATTGATAGCAATAATCAATATTGTACCTAATATAATGACCTCCCATAACTCGGGTGCAAGAACTGCGTGGCTTATTAGAATTCTAGCATGACGCGCATTAGAAAGTTCATTGATTGATCTGCTCATGTTATCAAAAACAATGGTTTCAGATTTAGATTGTGGCTCAAAACTTTTAATATCATCTAATATTTTTAAAATAAGTTTGTCACCTCGAAGTCCAATTTTTTTAAAATGACTCATTGCTGGCCACTCATTATTGACCACTTCATCTATATAGTTAAGCAAGTCATGACGTAGCTCATCTTGATAAGATTGTTTCATCCAAGTGCTTTGAATAAAAATATTTTCTAATGCATTTGCTTCATTTTGTACGGCTTGAGCTGCATGATCTTGATTTGTAATTAAATAAAGACAGAGGAATCCTACCAATACTCCATAGATAATTCCGATAAGAGAACTAATACTGCTGATCGTAGTGTTGTCTTTATAACGTAATTTCTTAAAAATAAACATTTTATTAATAACAATAAATATAATTGAAACTGCTATAGTGAATGCGATTAAAATTAAAAATACCACCAAATCAGGAAGTAAATACATAAAATTGGGCATATCCTTGCCTCACTCATTTTAATTACTTAGATCAATTAAAACACACTGTTAGATAAAAATCAAAAAATCATAATAATCTAGTGCTATACGGCCGTTTTTCCATGTTTTTTAACCCAATTAATTAAACCGCCTGCATTTAAAACCTCAATTTGCCGTTTAGACAAATGATGTTGCAATGTAATATTTTCTTTTCCATCTATGGTAGCTTTCACTTTATTACCATGTTTTATCGATTCCATAACATTATCAATAACAATCATACTAGATTGTTGGATGAGATCGTAATCTTTAGCGTTGACAAATGTGAGTGGTAAAATTCCAAAATTAATTAAATTCTGCCAATGTATACGTGCAAAACTTTTTGCAATGACAAGTTGAAGACCAAGATATCGAGGAGCAAGTGCTGCATGTTCGCGACTCGATCCTTGGCCATAATTTTCTCCGCCAATCACAGCATGTTGCATATCTTTATTTTTCAACTCTGATGCGCGCTTAAAATAAGTAGCATCAATGATATCAAATGAAAATTCGCTGATTTTTGGAATATTGCTTCGAAACGGTAACACTCTAGCTCCAGCAGGAAGAATTTCATCTGTTGAGATGTTATCTCCCATTTTTAATAGTACTGTTAATTTAATATTCGTTGAAATGGGTTTTAATTCAGGAATGGATTTAACATTAGGTCCTTTTATTAATTTTATTTTATTTGCGTCATATGATGATAAAGGTGATTGCATCATGTCTTTATTCATAATGACTTTTTTTATTTTTTTTATTTTTGGGTATGGAAAATTTAACTCACGAGGATCGGTAATGACCCCAGTCAATGCAGAAGCTGTCGCAACTTCTGGACTACATAAATAGACACTATCTTCTATAGTTCCTGATCGTCCTGGAAAATTTCTTGGAACAGTACGTAAACTATTACGACCAGTTGCAGGTGCTTGACCCATACCAATACATCCATTACAACCCGTTTGATGTATGCGTGCTCCAGAATGAATAAGCTCACCCAACAATCCATTCTCTGCGAGTTCTTCTAACATGTTGCGCGTCGCAGGATTGATATCAAAAGAGACATTGGCATTCACTTGTTTCTTCTTAACCATTTGTGCAGAAATGGCAAAATCACGATATCCTGGATTAGCAGATGAACCTATATAGGATTGATACACAGCACGTCCTTTGACTTCACGAACCGGTACAACATTACCAGGGCTTGAGGGCAATGCAATGAGCGGTTCTAAAGTGGATAGATCAATTTCATCATGTTTATCGTATGTTGCGCCTTTATCAGCGCTCAATGCTATCCAATCTTTTTCGCGTCCATGTGCTTGTAGAAATTTCAATGTTATTTTGTCTGATGGAAATACTGTTCCAGTAGCACCTAGTTCCGCTCCCATATTAGCAATAACATGTCTATCCCATAAATCCAGATGTTTTAATCCTTCTCCATAATATTCAATAACATAACCGACACCTCCTTTTACATTGTGACGACGCAACATTTCTAAAATAATGTCTTTTGCGCTTACCCAATCCGGCATTTTTCCTGTGAGTTTTACACCCATCACTTTAGGCATTTTGACATAAAATGGGTATCCCGCCATGGCCATTGCAACTTCCAAGCCGCCAGTACCGATAGCTAGCATGCCTAAAGCACCACCTGCACAAGTATGACTATCAGAACCCACCATAATTTCACCAGGTTTTCCAAAAAATTCCATATGAAGTGGATGGCTTACTCCATTCCCAGCTCGACTGAACCATACTCCAAAACGTTGCGCCGCACTTTGTAAAAAAAGATGATCATCCGCATTTTTAAAATCTTCTTGAATAAGATTGTGATCAACGTATTGGACGGATAAATCTGTTTTAACACGATCAATGCCCATAGCTTCGAGTTCGAGCATGACAAGTGTTCCGGTTGCATCTTGACAAAGTGTTTGATTAATCTTGAGAGCTATCTCTTCACCGGCTATCATTTTGCCATCAACGAGGTGTGATTGGATAAGCTTTTCAGTTATATTATTCAGCATTAGCACTCCTTAGATAGTTGAATAACTTTATTTTCCACCATAGCCGCGTGGTACGCCAAGACCTGTAGTAAAGTCATATCCTTTTAAAGCGGGATAGCCATTATTTCCAGAAGTAATATCTGTCCAATAATTGTGATAATTTTTTATTGCTCCATTATAAATCACTGATAATTCCTGTGTAGTCGAGGTAGCGCCCGAATTTGCTGAATTAATAATACCCGCAAGTGCAGGAGCTGCTAGACTGGTTCCTCCTGTGGTTATCCATGCTCCTTGACTTGATAAACACAGACTCGAACTCACAGTTTGACACGGTCTGTCTGTGGTTCCGCAGCATTTATTACCCATGTACATACCTGAGCTTGGAATTTGACAGCAAAATACATCAACCCCTCTAGCAGCAAAAGAAATATCAGGTGTTCCTCGTTGGTTTCCCACAATTTTTTGGACGTTGTTTTGGTATGAAGGTCGGGTTTCGTAAATACTTGGACCACCCGTCCCTCCTGTTTTACATATGGGATTACAATCATTGCCAATACCATTATTCCACCAAACCTGATTTACATAGTTACCAAATGCATCACGTATAATACTCGTTCCACCTGCACCTATCACATAAGGAGATGCTGCTGGATATCTGGCAGGGCCTGAGTAGTCACCAGCGCTTGCAATATAAATAATGCCAGGCGTATTAAAATAAGCATCTAAAACTTTTTCCCCAGGCCATTCTTGATTAGAGTTACTGTAAGAAACAATCCCACGTCCGCCATTATATTGTTGTAAAAGATAATTTGCACAAAGAATACCATTCATTAAACCTGTGGTATTTGGAGCATTTGGATCCAACGTCTGCAACCACCCTTGAGTCTCTATCATATAAATGCTTGCATTAGGTGCCATCGCATGGGCCCATTCAATATCGATTTCGGGCTCAACGTCACCCGATTCTGCTATACCATAATATTGAGCATCATGAGTCGTATTAGTAACAGCTACACAAGGAGCGGGCCCAGACGGAGTAACATAATATTGTTGAAAACAAGGATAATTACTATTATTAGCATTACATTGTTGAAATTGACCAGGATAAAACTGGTTATGAAAAAACTGAATTTCTGCCAAAGCATTCGGATCATCCACACCATCAATAATGGCGATTGCACCCGAACCAGTATTTGGCACAGCAGTCGTTCCTCCAATGGGACAACCCGGAACAAATGGAGTTAACCCATAGATACAAGCCAGGGAAGCGGGTGTTTCTCCACCTGGTAGAGGTAATGAACCGCCATAAGCAAATGGAACATATAAAAAAGCGAAAAATAAAAAATATTTCATGTAATCTCCATTTATGATTTTCTTCCATGCAAATGAAAAATATTCGCTCAAATCGTATAAGCAGCGCCTATAACAACGTCATATGAATAAATGTGCGTTGAATGACTATAAGTAGTCATGAAATTTTGGAAGTCAGCATAATCAATCGTGCCATAATCATGATAATTTGCCTCAGTGAATAGGCTAATGTGGTCGGTAAGTGATTTTGCAATACCCAATCCAGCAGCAAATCCTATTGCATTTTCATTACTGTGATAATGCGTCATAATAGTAGAATTAAAACCAGCAGGCGAATTTATCTCATCTTCAAGAAGTGCGTATGAAATGCCTAGTTTTAAATAAGTTGCAATCGAATTAGAAAGCACCAAACCAGGCACAAAAGTCAAATCAAAGTGATGACTCATATTAATTTGATCAGAAAAGCTGGTATTTGAGGCACCACTTTGAAAGCTTGCATTGTTACCATCGAAATTCGCTGATAATTGCCCGCCAATAAAATAATTCTGACTCATTAATCGGCTATAGCCTAATGCAATACCGCTGGTATAACCGTATTGAATAGATGGCTGTTCGATATTTTGTGGAATGACATCGGTACGATCTATATATTTATTATTAAAATCAGCTTGAAAAATACCCGCATCAACTGCAACATAAAATTTGTCATAAGAACTGGCAAGAGCTGATGTAGAAATAAATTCCAGTATAACAATACAAATTAATTTATTTAACTTCATATTCATCCTATATTCAATAGTTAAGACTGGCTTGGAACTTCCTTCGATTAATGCTCCAAGTCAAACTTTTAGCATTATAACTCTACGAATGATATAGTTGAAAATATAATCTGTAAAGCAGGGAAAGTGCGTGACACCTAAGCAAACTTGGAAGCTATTTGGGATATTTATCATCCATTTTGGAATGGTTACTAATGTTTTTGCAGAAACTATTAATAATCCATGTGAAGGTCCTTCAGCGCTGCTCAATATTGTAAATAGACCTACTGTTGCTGATAGTGCTTGCGTCGTTCCATTCAAGGAAGCGGTTCTGGAGTTAGGGTTTCAATACCAGCAACTAACACACTCCGCAGGTTATCAACAAAATTTTCCTGAAGCAGACCTGCGAATTGGATTACCTGCCAATAATGAACTGGTTATAGTATTGCCCAATTACATACATCAATCAATGACACCACACTCTGGATTCGCTGCAACAACGATGGGTATAAAACATGAAATTGGCTATACACAAACTTGGTTAAGCACAGTGGAAGCTCTCTTCACACTACCAAGTGGTAGCGCTGCTTTTGGTAGTCAAAATACGGGAGCTGCAGTTAATGGAATTATTAATTACACTTTTAATTCAACTTTTAACCTTTCATTCATGTTTGGTGTTACTACACAAACTCAATCCAAGCTAAATGGCGGTCAACGTTTTACGAGTATTAATCCTGATCTGGTTTTAACTTATGTATTAAATCAAAAAATTAACTTTTATGGAGAAGTTTATGGTCAAAGTAAAACAGGGCCCGGGGAAGGCAGTGGATTCAATGTTGATGGTGGTATCTTATATCTCCCCTTGTCAAATCTTGAAGTCGATCTAGAAGTGGGTCAACGTATGAGCGGCAATCTCAATGGATTTAATCATTATATTGGCACAGGAATGTCTATTCTATTTTAATCCGTAAAAGTTATGGCATCTTACCTAATGGCGAACCCGCAACAGCTCATTTATCGTTATCTGATAGCTCAGGCGATTCAGCGATTTTTGAATATATCGATGGCAAATAGGAAAAATCATGTTATTCGAAATATATGACTATTTAATAGTTATTCCTTCTTGTGGAACACATATAGGATTTGGATTCATCTTTGGTGCTGTTAAAGGAAAAGTATTTTCAGCACACAGAGTGGTTTTTTTACCTTTTATCTTAAAAACATCTTTAGGAATATGCACCGCGACATGTTGAATTTCATTGACTGCTTCAACAATTTCGAAATCACCTACCATACTCAAGAATTGGTAACTTTCTTGAGGGGTGAATCCTTGCATGCGCACTAAGAAATCAATGGCATTTCTAGATGCTAACTTCATTGCCATAAACAGATCCACATTTAAACCGGAAATGATCCAGTGCGTTGAGTTTTCTGTGATGGGCCAGGTAAAAGCATCCTCACCTTTTCGTTTGGTTTTATCAAATACACCCGCTGCTTTAAGATCTTTTCTGACAAAAAACTGCAATGTAATACCTTTATATGACGTCTCCAAGGCAGTTACATCAAGTTCACCATTGCTTTGCATAGCATGGGAATCACCCGTCCAGACTAAAGCTCCTTTTTGAAACACAGGAAGAAAAATAATTGAGCCGGCCTGCATTTCGGGTTCATCTAAATTGCCGCCAAAAGGCCCTGGTGGTACAGAATTAAACTCTCCATTGGCGGGTTGTGCCGCCTTGGTATCAATATTAACAGGCCATCCATTTGGCCAATCGTTAGGCGGAGCTACAGCTATGATTCCTGGGAAAGGTTTCAGTGGTAAGCACACCCCTTTTTTGAACTCCGTGGTGTTGTGCTTTTTATCAAACTTAAAATATTTAATTTGCGGCTTGGTAAATTCCGATAAAATTCCTGCTGTCGGGCTAAGGAAATTATATCCAAAATCATTTAATTCAATTTTTAAAATTCGAATTTCTAATACATCACCTGGTTCAGCTCCTTCAATATAGACTGGCCCTGTGAGTGTGTGCATACCGCGCCTTGCCTGAATATCATGCTCAGCATAAAATTTTGCTACATTTGCTGGTGTTGTTTTGTTATAAACCATTTCATGTAAGCAGCTATTCCATGTTTCGAGTGAAACGATGTCGCCTGAATGAACTTTTATGACGGGTGGTTTACTAAGAGTGAAAAGCCCTAGTGTTGTTGTTTCTGATGTGGCTGGCACGTGATAGGTATTTGCCATTATTATAGAAGCATGGGATGCAGCGACAAGTAGGCAAGCTGCTATCATTTTTTTCATCATTTTCTCTCCTTGTAAAATGAACTTCTATATTACCAGCCTTTGAAAGATAAATAAGCTATAATAGCAAAAAATTACTAATTCACTTGAATCAAGATGAATCATGTTTAATTCGAAAAAAAGAGATGCTTTTTCAAAAATAATGGGGGCTGCGCCTACTCGTGCTCATCATCTCATTTTAACAGCAGCATAGTTGGATACCAAGCTTGGGCCTATGATTGCAATAGCTGATGAAGATCACCTTAAACAACTATCATTATTAGGATAATTCAAAACCTACTCATGTTCCACGAGGAACGTGACTAATTTTAGTAGTTTGAAATATGGTTTGCAGAAATGCTTATTTTCCTCATAAATCTACACCTTAAATTTAGAGTTTTAATGAGCTATTCAATAATCAACAAATAAAAATGGATTAAAATAAAACATTTAGTTCTTCGTGCTCTGTAAATATATATATTAGAAAAGACATTTTTAACTCATTTAACAATAATTTATTTCGGATAAGTTAAATATTTTATGCATTAAAATCAATGGGTTAAAAAAATATCCCCGGGGGAGAATTCGTATTTAGTTAATATTTATATATTCACTTTATTGACAAACAATACACTATCACTTCCAAAAGAAATTAATATATGAAACATTTTTTTATTAAATCTACTAAATAAATATTTATCAAATATAGAGTGTTTAAAAATCATTACTTTGATTTATCTATACATTCTTAAAATTGTATCGAGGTCATTTTCTTACATAGAGTAATTTTTTATTTATTAAAAAACATCATTGAGGTAATGTTATAATAAACAAGATTATTACTCATATAAGCGATGTATTAAAAAAATTTATATTTGAATAATTTAAAGATGCCAATTAAATTAAGAATTTTATCTAAACATTAAATAAATTTTACAAATAAAAAAACATATAGAAACATAAAAATGGTTATTAACAAAATATTGATTTATTATAATGAATAATATTTTAAACTTTAAGAAAACATAAAATAGACTCATAAAAAGACTTTTTATATCCCATAAAACTACACTATCCTCATAAACCTACACCATGCTCTCCCATAAAATTACACCTTAACAAAAAGATACACCGATGTTCCTATAATACTACACAATTTATCACATAAAACTACACATTATTTCCCATATAGTTACACCTTTAAAAATGACTTTTAACATAAAAACTAGATAATTTTTAAAAATTGCTATGGGAATATATGAATTAGAAAAAGAAAATATATATTTTCTTTTTTAAAATAGTACATGATGCCTCTTGCAAACGAATAACAATCCGGTTAATCTATTTCTCAATAGTACAAAATACCTTTTAGGGGGATGGATGAAAGTCATAACTACAGCCGGCAACAAAGGCGGAATAGGGAAATCAACTATAGCATTAACCCTAGCCCAATATCTTGCTAAATCTAAAAACATGAAAGGTGCGTTTATCGATTTAGATCCTCAAGGTAATTCATCGTCAAGTTTAATTCCAACAATACGTGATCCTTCTCATCCTACCGGTTATATGCCTAAAGCACATCCTGAATGGGATCCAAATAATTTACCTGAAGATGATCCTCATTGGGACGGAGTGAGTAGTATCGCAGATATTTTTATTGGAAAATCGATATATTCATATCCGACATGGGTTGAAAATTTAGATTGTTTTCCTTCATTTGCTTCGTTACTTGAAGATGCACAACGAGTTTTAAAAGTGGATGTGAAAGAAAAAGTCATAAATCGACTTAAAGAATTTACTGAAATGTTATCGAAACATAGTGAGTACCAGTTTATTGTTATTGATACAAATCCACAATTTGGTCCATTAACGATGGCAGGACTTCGCGCAGCAACACATGGGTTGTTACCTACAGAATTAGAACAATATGGTATCAATGGCACAATAGGCATGATTCAAGCAATTTCTCAAGAACAGCTTAGAAGAACTAAAGATGATACCATAAAAATTGCTGGTATTTTACCTAATCAGGTTAGAAAAACAGCAGTTCATAGCAAATTTTTGAATGATTTACGTTCTATAGAAAAATCAGAAGAATGGCTTTTACCCCCCATTGCACAGAGAACCATTTATACCGAACTTGTTGTTGAAAATGCAAAACCTAATTGTGTTTTCAATTTACCTCCAGCACATCCTGCACGCATTGAAAGTGAAAAATGGTGCTCCTATGTTTACGATAGGGTGTTTAATAATCTATACAGCAGTGTATATGAAGGAGAGGATGCATCTTATGGTTAAATTTAATTTAAATACAGTTAAGGCTGGTGAAACTAAAGAAACTATATCTAGAACATTAGCAATAGCTAATGATTATGCTGGTGAATTATCAATTGAAGTATTATCGTTAGATAAAATTGAACTTGATCCTGAAAATAATCGAGAATTATCATTAACTCTACATGATGCTATAAATGGAATTGATCCTCTAGATCCAGAACATATTAAAAAGAAACAGGATTGGAAATCATTAGAATCACTCGCAAAAACAATACGTGACGATCAACTCATTAATCCTATTTTTGTTTATCGATATGGTAATAAGTGTCGTCTAATTGCTGGTGAAAGAAGAACATTAGCTTCAGCAATTGCAGGAAAAAAAGAGATTATTGCAAGAATCGCAAGTCAACGGCCTGTTGGAACAAAGCTGAGAATTCTGCAATGGATAGAAAATAATGAACGCGTAGATTTATCACTGGCAGAAAGAGTCGCTAATCTTGAAGCTATCATTAAAGAATATTTGATTGAAAATAAAGATACAAATAGTAAAGAACGAATAACCTCTAAATTATTAAGCGATCTCACTGGCATGTCGATGACACAGTCAAGAAGATATATCTTAATATTGCAATCTTCATCGGAAATTAAACAGGCCATTATAGAAGGAAAATTAGAGAATATAAAATTAGTTGAATTAATTTTATCTGTAGAAAACATGGAGTATCAAAAAGAGCTTTTAAATGCAGCGATTTCAGGTTTGTCATTTGATGCGATTCTTAAACTTAAAAATGCTATTGAATCTGTAGATAATAAAAAACAGGAAATACGCGGTCGAAAGCAAATGAACGTTAGCTTAGGTAAAGTAAAACCTAATATTGCAAAAATTATTTTTGATGCTTTGATTTCTAGTAAAGTTTTAAAAGAAAACGTTGTTAAACAGATGCAAGTGTTAAGTGATAACATACAATGGAATAATGGTAAGTCGGTAGAAGCATCTTTTAAAAAAGTAATATCTCTGATTACTCAGGAAGCATAAAAATACTATGAATAAGTTGAAATTAGATAATAATGAGGAAGATAAAAAAATTATAACATTCACTTTAAATAAAGAGATGAAAGAAACACTTAAGGATGTACTAATTAAATCTGAGAAATACAACTTAAAAAAGAAAACAGATTGGGTAAATGAAGCAATAATAATGCTTAAAGAAAACCCAGATTACAAAATAATGGTGCGTTATGCTGAAGGGAATGGCGAAGATTTTGTATTTGATAAAATTTATATGAGTTTTGAGCAACGATGCTTTTTTTCTGAGATGAGGAACGAGGTAGTAAAGGAATATCCAGATATAAGAGGACCTCAGGCTGCTATTATACGTGCTGCAATTTTAAGTCGGTTAATGAGGAAAGAGTAACTTAACTAACCAAATGGAATAGGCAATGTTAGCAGAAAAAACGATAAGAAAGCATGTAACGATTATTCATGCATATTCATTGATGAGTACATTACAACGTAAAATTGTAAATGTACTCTTGTATGAGGCTATTCAAGGAAAGCCCCTCAACCATCATAATTCAGTTGCTGTTGAATGTCAGATTCCATTCGCGACTCTCTGTAAGGCTATTAGGTTTAATAGTAATAATACACAATATTTAAAAGAAGCCATTGATGGATTAGCGTCTATAAAAATTGAATGGAATTTATTAAAAGATAGAGTTCCTACAAATATATCTTTTTTAAATCTTCGAGTATTACATGGTGCTCCAACTTTTTATCAAGATAATACTCTTAATTTTTCTTTTCATAAAATCATGCTTGATTTGGTTGATAATCCATCTATTTATGGAACCCTTGATATTGATTTACAATCAAGATTTGAATCTAAATATGGACATGCACTTTATGAAAACAGCACTCGATTTATTAATTTGCAAAAAAATAAAATCATTGACTTGGAAACATTTAGAAAAATACTTGGTGTTCATGAACAAAAATATTCAACTATGCGTGAACTTACAAGAAATGTTATAGCTCCTTCAATAGAGGAAGTTAATGATCTTGCTAATTTTGTGGTTAGTCTAGATGCAATTAAAAAGGGTAGAAAAGTCACAGGATTTGAGGTATCTGTAAAAAATAGAAAAAAAACATCAATTACTAAAATCACATCAGAAGTTAATAGTCATGAAAAAATACTAAATCAAATTAAAAATGTTTTTGGTGTGATAAATCAATCTATTTTAGAAAATATATTAAATAATTACACAGAGGAGTATATATTTGAAAAAATTGAATACACAAGACAATATGCTAAAAAAGCTCCCAATGGTTTATATCCTATTCCTTATTTCATCAGCGCTATTAAGTATGATTATAAGTTTAAAGAGGAAAATAAATCTCAAACTATCGAAATAAAATCGGTTGATAACAACAATGATTGGGAGGATCAGTTAAAATCTTTGCAGCTTGATCTTGCTCATTGGAAAAAGCTTCTTGTATATGCAACTGCAAGTAAAAATGATTCACAAATTGATAATATAAAAAAGGTGCTGTTCATATGTCAGAAA
The DNA here is from genome assembly GCA_013288655.1 of Gammaproteobacteria bacterium. Taxonomy (GTDB): domain Bacteria; phylum Pseudomonadota; class Gammaproteobacteria; order DSM-16500; family DSM-16500; genus JABDBK01. The sequence goes on from JABDBK010000019.1 coordinate 13,743, forward strand.
AAAATTGATGAACATCACTCAGAGAGGGTATTTCAAGGAGAAACTGTATAGTATGAAATTTTCTGCCTTTGAGCCAATAGATTTGAAAAATAATTCTCAATCATTTGGTACGATTGATCTTTCTTTATCTCAAGTTGTGCCTGATAAAAATCAACCTAGAAAAACCTTTACTGTTAACTCTCTCGAAGAGTTGGCATTATCCATTAAAAAACACGGTGTGATACAGCCTATTATTGTTAGATCTATTGATAATGGAAATAAGTTTGCGATAATTGCTGGAGAAAGACGATGGCGTGCCTCTAAACTTGCTGGACTAGACAAAATTCCCGCAATTATCAAAGAATATGATAAACCGAATAGAATGGCAATCTCATTGATTGAGAATATTCAACGAGAAAATTTAAATCCCTTAGAAGAAGCAGAAGCCATACAAAGTTTATTATTAGAGTGTCACATGACGCATAGTCAAGTTGCTGAGTGTTTAGGAAAATCTCGTACTACTGTTACTAATCTTCTCAGACTCCTTTCGTTGACAACTCGTGTGAAGAATATGATATGTTCAGGCATGTTAGAAATGGGGCACGCGAGATCGCTTCTAAGCTTATCTGAAGACCAACAAATTGAAGTTGCTGAGCAAATAATTAATAAGTCTTTATCTGTGAGAGAAGCTGAAAAATTAGTTCAAAGTCTAAATATTTCACATGCTAAATCTATCACTACTAAATCGAAAAAATCTCAACAGCTAGAAATGAAGGCGAAAGAATGGAGTGCATTATTATCTAAAAAATTTTCATCAAAAGTAACTGTTGATTTTAATTCAGATGGCGATGGTAAGGTGGTTATATATTTTGAAACATTAGAAGAAGGTGATTGGCTAATACGGAATCTTAGGATATCTGATACTGATCATTGAAGCTATCCTTGAATAGTTTTCAGGCGACATATTTTAGCAGATGACGGCGATTTGCGACAGAACCAAAATTATCATCGCCGTTTGTCATTACCGAATTTTTACTATTTATAGAAAATCATTTTTCAGATATTATTGAGGAATACATGACGTTTGATGATTATATTACATCAGAGAATATTTGTTAAAATTTACGATAAATATAAACAATAATTACATTATAAGGCTCACTCAATGCATTCATACACACTTGATGAAAAAAATGTAAACCCAGAGATTGATATGCTCGTGATTGGAGCGGGTCCAGTAGGACTACGTTTTGTGATTGAGCTACTTAAGAAAGCAAAACAGTCAAAAGGACAACATTTCAAAATAGAAATGATTGAACGCAATAAATCCTATACACGCACTCAAGATCTGACTTTGAATTTTGCATTATTAGAAAATGACCCTCATCTTAAAAGTAAATTGCTAGCATTGGTTAAAAATGAACAGGCTAGCATGGATTCCCATGGAAATATTCATATTTCTATTCAAGCATTAGAAAATTGTCTGGCTACCTATGCAAATGAATTAGGTATTAACATGACCTATAAACGATTTATGACATCTAAACAATATGAAAAATTGCTGTTAGAAAATAAAGTCAGTGATCGTCCAGCATTAGAAGAAAAATTAAATATAGGAATGATTGTCGGTAGAGAAGAGATAACAAAATGTTATCCAAAGTGTAAAATTATTGTAGGAGCTGATGGTGCGCATAGTTCGGTACGTCAGTTAATGAGTGGACAAGAAGAAGATGCTTCTGTTGATAAAACCGATCTAAGATATCTAGTCGAAATAAAATATCTTGCACGTGGTAAAGTTGAAAAGCTATCAAAATTTAATTATTACCGCAGCCAAGCTTTATTATATGGTTTTTTATGTTCCGAATCGATCAAATATCTAAAAGATTCGAATCAGTCCCAAGTGACCATTCGATTTTTGGTGGATGAAAAAACATACAATGATATTAGGTTGAATAATATTAATGCAAAAAATTTATTACCTTTATGCGCGGATCTTCCATTACCCTCTTTATTGAGAAAAGTCATTAATATATGGCTTGATTTGCGTGATGATATCGTTGAATTGAAGAGTGCTACTATCAATAAAACGATACTTAGTATTTACTCAAGTAAAACTTTTGGTACCGCTGATCATATGCAAGCTTTTTTATTACTGGGTGATGCAGCAAGTGGCTTCCCTTATATGAATGGTTTGAATTTAGGAACCACACAAGCTTTAGAAGCGGCTGGTATTATTATTGAATATATATCTGCCATCATGAGCGGCGACTTGAATAGTATGGATGCACTTTTGAAAGATTACAGTGCGATGACAAAAGCCATATTTGATAAAGGATTTAAGATCGTTGCAGCGAAAGATCATGAAATAACCAATAATAAACGAATTGCTCAATCAGTATATGTTAGCAGTGTATGCATTAAAATGCCTGAGCAATCCATTCGTGAAGTTGATCATCCCATTTTTCTTGGGGTACCTAAACCGTATTGTTTAAAACTTAACAGCTTAAATAATTATGTAGAAAACAATTCAGGTAATGTAAATAATGAAACCTATCTTTTAAGTATGCGAGTATTAGAATTATTGATTAAGCATCAGCGTATGGTTATTCAAAATCCTGTTCATGCGGATTTTCCTTTTTTGAAAGCAGTATTAAGCCTAGCTTGTTACAAAAATCAAGCAATTGTTACACGTGCAAAAAACTGGGGAATGCTATCTTCTTTAAGTAAACACGCAGTGGAACCCGTATCGAGTAAAAAATCACGTTGTGAAATAGTTCCTGATGAAATTGAACAAGCGATTGAGAATCATGTTGCTGATGTGCCAGAACAATCAGTGATTGCCGAAGGGTCACTGTCATATGATCATTTGCATCATATTATACGTCAGCTATTTACATCTGCAATAGTATTAGAGAAAAGTCGCAATCTCTCAACAGTCAACCATCATTTATATTCAAATCGACTGATTTTAATGGCAAGTGAAGAAAAGCTGGTATCTCCAACGGACCAACATAAGGAAAAAGTTACATCGAGTTGTGCTATGTGTTAACGTTCTATAATAGCTGCAACACCCATTCCACCCGCCGTACATATACTGAGAAGAATACGGCCATGACCGTATTCTTTAAGTATTTTTGCAGATGTGACAACTAATCTTCCACCTGTCGCCGCAAAGGGGTGTCCTAATGCAAGGCTTCCACCTTTAACATTCATTTTTGAGATATCGATAGCACCTAAGGGACGATCACGTTTCAAAACATTTTTGCAATAGTCTTCTGATTCCCAGGCTTTTAATGTGCATAGTACCTGACCTGCAAAGGCTTCGTGAATTTCATAAAAATCGAAATCTTGTAGAGTTAATTTGTTTCTGTCGAGTAAACGAGAAACCGCAAGAGTGGGAGCCATTAAAAGTCCTGCGCCATGCACAAAATCGACGGCTGCTACTTCGCAATCAACAAAATAGGCATAAATATCTAAGCCTTTAGTCTCTGCCCATTCAGGCGAACTCAATAATACTGCGGATGCTCCGTCTGTGAGTGGCGTTGAATTCCCTGCAGTGAGTGTTCCATATTCAGATTTATCAAAAGCCGGTTTTAACAGGGATAATTTATCGAGCGTAGTATCTTTTCGTGTAATCGTATCTTTTTTTAAATCGTCCATATGAATAATTAAATCGTCATAAAATCCATCATGATAGGCTTTTGTTGCACTTTGATGTGAACGAAGCGCCAATGCATCTTGATCTTTTCGTGATATATTCCATTGTTTAACCATGAGTTCGCAATGTTCTCCCATGGATAGATGTGTGCGAGGTTCACAGACAGCAGGAAGTTGTGGTATTAACATATTGAATCTAAATTTTTTGAGTACGGATAATTTTTTTTTGAAACCTTTAGCATTTTTTAACTGAATGAGAAAATGAGTTAACTTTCTTTTACCAATAAGAGGAATATCTGAGTTTGTATCAGTGCCTCCTGCGATGCCTGCTTGTATTTGGTGGCTTGCTATCTTAAGAGCAACGATATTTGCGGCTTCCAGGCCAGTTCCACAAGCCCTCTGAATCGTTAATCCTGGTGTTTCTGGCGAAAGAGTACTACCTAACACAACTTCTCGCGCAAGGTTCCAATCTAATGGATGATTCATGACTGCGCCAACAATCACATCACCAAGCAACTCTCCAGGAATATTTGTTTTTTCAACTATGTTATTGATGACTGGTACAAGTAAATCCTGATTAGATTTACCAAGATAAAGTGTTTGTGATTTAACAAAAGGCGTACGTGAGCCAGCAACAATAGCTACTTTTTTAGCAAAACTCATATTAACTCCATTTTAATCAATGTGCAGTTTTATGGTCATTCGTTTCAGTAAAGCTCTTAGTCATTCAGAAAGGCTTTAATGATTTTTGTTCCATTTCATCTCTAATTTTTTTACCATCAAATAAACCGTAGGCAATATAAATAAAGTAAAGACAGTACCAAAGCTTAAGCCTCCAATAAGCACTGTTCCGATAGTATGACGAGACTCATAGCCTGCATCATGCGACATAATCAATGGTATGGCTCCAAAAATCATGGCGCCTGTTGTCATAAGTATAGGTCTTAATCGTAGAGAAGAGGCTTGAATAATAGCTTCCATCGCTGACAAACCTGATTTTTTTAATTGATTAGCAAATTCTACAATTAAAATACCATGTTTACTGATTAAACCAATGAGCGTAATTAAACCAACTTGAGTATAAATATTCATGGATTGATTACATAGCCATACAAAGAATAATGCACCTCCGCATGCTAACGGAACTGTTAATAATATGATAAATGGATCAATAAAATTTTCAAATTGAGCGGATAAAATTGCAAAAATAAATACGATTGCGAGAAGAAATAGAATCGTCATTGTTGTTTGTGATTCAGAATAAGCTTTTGCAGCACCTATCCATGTTTTTTTATAATAAGAAGGTAGTGTCGCATCTACGGTGTTTAACAATTTAGGCATGGCTGACTCAATTTTTTCATCTTTAGCTAAATTTGCTGTTAAAACAGCAGATCGCATTTGATTGTAATGATATAAATTTTCTGGTTGCGCTATAGGAACAATATCAGCCACAGCTGCAAGTGAAATTCTATGACCCGTAGGGTTGGTAATGTAGAGTTCACCCAGTGTCCATGGTGATTGAGAGCCTTTTAAAGTTAATGGGTATAAAATTCCATCTTTGGAAAAGTTGAGGGACTTGTCGCCGCTGAAAAATATTTCTATGGTTTTAGCGATTTGACCAGCCGTTAAATTTAAATTAGCCATTTCATTGGTAAAAAGATCAATTCTATATCCAGGCGTATCTAATTTTAAGTCATGCCTGATAGATGGAAATGCTTTTTCTTTTTCTAACGCTTCTCTTGCTTGTTCAACTTGTTCAAATAGCTGGCGATAACTTTCTGTTGTTGAAATTGTTAAGGATAACTCTGATCCAGTGATAGAGTCATCTAATCCTGGCAATCCTGAATCCCAGCTCCATGGATAGACATCGACAGAAGGAATCGTGGTCACTAAAGGCCTTATGGATTCTACAATTTCAGTGGCAGAACGTTTGCGGTCTGCTTGAGGTTTAAGAGGTAAAACAACAGTACCACCCCATTCTCCCATAAATATTAACGTATTTTGTTTTTCCTTCACGGATTGCATGATTGTTTCAACTTGCTTAATTTTTTCTTCCATTGTATTAATATCTTTGCCTGGAATAGGCGGAAGAAAAACACCTATTAAACTTCTATCTTCTTTTGGCGCCATCTCGCTAGGAATCATGTTGATGAGAAAATAAATACAAGCAAATATTCCTAAGATCACAAGAATACAAGTTTTTGAACGGCGTATTAGGATAGTTAAAATGTGACGATAGTTATGCGAAAGTTTTTCAATAAAACGATCGATTTCAGGCCATAAAGGCAATTCTTTTTTCGATAATGTATTGGCGCACATTAAGGGAGAAAGTGTTAATGCAACAATACCTGAAATAAAAACACTGCCAGCGAGGGCCACTGCAAACTCAGTAAAAATTTGACCGACGGTTCCAGAAATAAATGCTAATGGTGCATAAACGCTGGTAAGTGTAAGTGTCATGGCTACAATGGCAAAACCAATTTCCTTAGATCCTTTTAATGCGGCATGATAAGCTGATAATCCTTGATCGATGTGTCGTTGAATATTTTCTAGCATAACGATAGCATCATCAACGACTAATCCTACTGCTAAAACCATAGCCATTAAAGTAATAATATTAATAGAGCATCCAAATGCTTTTAAAAATATAAAAGATCCCACCAGTGAAATAGGTATGGTAACAAGTGGAATGAGGGTTGCTTTCATATTTCTTAAAAATAGAAAAACAATGACTAATACAAAAATAATGGCTTCGAAAATAGAGGATTTAATATTAGATAGTGATGATCTGACAAAATCAGCTTGATCCGAAATGATATTAATCGTTAAACCTTGGGGCAAATTACTTTTAAGTCCTATGAGCTGTGTATGAACTAAACTTGAAACATCTAAAGGATTGCCATCATTGGTACGGTTAATCGCAATGGCTAAGCCTGGTTTACCATTGATTCGCACACGAAATCTTTCATTGTCAGTTTTTAGGGAAATATCTGCAATATCTTTTAATAACACGGATTTGCGTTTGTGTTGTGGATCATTTGTATTCTTTTCTTTAATAACAATATTTTCAAAATCGGTATCTTTTTTTAATTCAGCATTTAAGGTCGAAGGTATTTGATTTTGAAATTTTCCTACCGGTAAGGACACATTACTTCTCTGTACGGCATTAAATACTTCGTCTGCATTGACACCAAACGTATACATTTTAAGTGGGTTAAGTAAGATATTATAGGTGTAAGGTTGTCCCCATATCTCTACAGATGAAACACCCTTAATGCCTCTAAAAGCATTTTTTAAATTGATATTGGCATAATGCGTCAATGCAGCAAAATCCATTGAAGTGGATTCCAGTGATAAAACGATAAATGGCATACCACTGGAAACAGTTTTACGTTCAATAATAGGATCTTTGACAACTTGAGGTAATTGATTTCTTGCGAGACCAATCGCTTCTCTGACGGCAAGCATAGCCCTATCGATGGAGGTTCCATTTTTGAAGGTAAGCGTAATCTGACTGGATCCATGTTTTGAATCAGATACAATAGAATCAATTCCTTCTATACCTGCAAGTTGATCTTCAAGAATATATGTCACTGACGTTTCGACTAATTCTGCACTTGCATTGGGATAATTGGCGTAAATCGATATATTTGGAAAATGAATTTCAGGATATTCACGCAGCGATAATGTATTAAAACAAAGAGCGCCAATAATAAGAATCATGGCATTTAATATTAATGCCATGACAGGATGTTTTATAAAATAGTTAGTGATAGTCATTACTTTTTAGCCTGATTATTTTTTGAATTTTCTTTGTCTATGATGACAGGTACACCAGGATAAAGACGTGCTTGGCCTCTTACGATAACAACATCATTTTTTTGTAGCCCAGAAGTAATTTCGACTAATTCTTTTTCTCTAATACCAAGTTCGACGGGTGTTAAGCTTGCTTTATCATCTTTGACGATATAGACAAAAGTCTTACCTTCACGCAAAAATACAGCTTCAAAAGGAACAACAATAACAGAATTTTTGTCTCTAACAACCAAATTGACATCAATTGTAGAACCTATAATGCAATTATTACAATCAATGTTGACATAAGCGGGTGACATATGCGTTTCTTCATCTAGCATTTTTTGGATGTAAGTCAATGGATATGGCTTTTTATCAATAAACACAGTGCTGCCATCATGAATAACATTCATAATGGATAAAGGAACATCAAATTCAACGATTGTTGATGATGGATCGTAGAAGCTTACTAAAACATCTCCTTCTTGAACTTGAGAACCTTCACGAATTTTGAAAATGCCTACGATGCCATCAAAAGGGGCATAGATTTTAATTTCGTCCATCGCTATTTTGGCATCCGTCAATTTCTTTTGGGAGTCAATTAAAGTTCCTTTTTTCTCTTCTAATGCATTTTGACTAATGACACCTGTTTTTTGAAGTTGACTGAATCTGTCATATTGTAGTTTGGCTATATGCTCCATATCTTGAGAGAGCTTGAAATTCCGTTCAATATCTTTATTGTCTATTTGGGCAATAAGTTCGCCTTTTTTCACATGTTGGCCTGAGTTTACAAAGCGATCAAGTATACCCTTGGATTTCGCGACCAGCGTTGTGGATTGTTCGGACCGTAGGGTACCTATAAACCGCGCTGTTTGTTGAATAGTTTGTAGTTTAGCTATCTCAACCTCGACTACTTTTGCATTTTGTGGCGGCATAATATTGGAACGTATCGCATGATAAAGTATATAAGAAATGCTGATTAAAATGACTAATACAATGAAAATACTGGTTTTTTTGTATTTAAGTCGCAGCTTTTTAAGACGTTTGTATAACATGATTTTTCTCTGGGGGTTTTAATATATTTTTAATACCTTAAATAGTAGCAAAATCTTTGAACAAATCAAGGCAAAAGTTCGTTGATGTAGAATTAAGACAGACGCTTACTTTGTAATAACTGAGTCATATCATAGGATCTCAGTGGTTCTTTTCCAAAGTAAAATCCTTGTACCGTTTTACACTGATATTTGATGAGCAATTGAAGTTGTTTGTCGGTTTCTACGCCTTCTGGAATCACATTTAAACCTAAACTGTTACCTAAAGCTATAATCGATTTAACAATCACTGCATCATCAGGGTCTTTATCAAGGACATCTATAAATGATTTATCTATTTTTAGTGAAGTGATAGGTAAATTTTTAAGTCGGCTTAGTGAGGAATAACCCATACCAAAATCATCGATTGAGATACTAATACCAATATCTTGTAACTTTTTAAAAATAGGATCGATATCAATCGTACTTGTCATTACTGCTGTTTCTGTGAGCTCCAGTACCAAGTTATGAGGCGACATTTTTGTATCGTTCAGGATAGAAACAAAAGAATTTATAAAACGTTCTGATAATTGCTTTGGAGATACATTAACAGAAAGTTTCAAATCATCCGCTATTAAACCATTAGATTGCCATATGACATATTGTGAACATGCTTTTTTTAGTACCCACTCTCCAATTTGAACTATGATTCCGTTTTTTTCAGCAATAGGTATAAAATCATTCGGTGATACCAATCCTAATTCTGGATGTTGCCAACGTAATAAAACCTCGATACCTATGATTTCTTTACCTGGTAAGCTATGTTGAGGTTGATATACCAGGAAAAATTGATTTTTTTCGATGGCGTTTGGCAGCATACTTTCTAATTGAGATCTATGTTTGAAAATTAAGCTTATTTTATCAGAATAAATTTGATAATGATTCCGACCTAATTCTTTAACGGAATATAAGGCGATGTCAGCATTTTTAACTAATGATACTTCATCTATTCCTGCATGTGGAAAAATCGCGATACCTATGCTAACTGTCGCATGGAAGTAATGGTTTTCTATTTTGAATGGCTTATTAAAACGACTTATTAATGTTTCAGCAAGATGTGTAATATTCGTTTCATCTTTAATGTTAGGTAATATAATAACAAATTCGTCTCCTCCAAATCGTGCAACATAATCTCCTACATGTATGCTCTCTTGTAAATATCCGGCGATCATAATTAATAATTGATCGCCAATATGATGGCCAAATGTATCATTTATCGTTTTGAAATGATCTAAATCAAGCATCATGATCGCGAGCGAAGCATTTGTCTGAGATGCCTTTTGAATTTCATTTCGTAAAGTATCTATAAATGCTGATCTGTTATATAAATGAGTTAATGTGTCGTGACTTGATAAGTAGGTTATTTCATCTTCTGATTGTTTTCGCTCAGTCAAATCACGCGTCACTTTCCCAAAGCCAATCAAATGATGATTAGAATCATAAAGTGGTGTAATAATGACATTAGCCAAAAATTTTGAACCATCTTTACGTATACGCCATCCTTCATCTTCGTAATGCCCATATTTTTTTGAAATTTCTAATTCTTCATCCGGGAAATGTTCTTTGATTTTTTGTTCTGGAAAAAATATAGAAAAATGTTTCCCTATAATTTCTCTCGCTTTATATCCCTTAATTCGTTCTGCTCCTTTATTCCAATTTGTAATATATCCACGAGAATCTAAGATTATAAAAGCGTAATCTTTGCAACTATCAAGAAATAATCGCAAACGCTCGTCAGTAATTTTTTTATGCTGTTCTGCATAATCTCGTTGTTTTAAAAAATTATTTACAAGAATTATGGTTAATAAAAATAAACCCTCACCTAAACTAGCTACGAAGATAAAAATAAAATTACTTGCGTGGGTAGTTAACTGATAATTCGTTTCTCTCTTTTCCAGTAAATTTTTTTCTTCTTTTTTAATATCATTGATGAGTTGTGAAATAGATTTTTCTAATTCAGCTTGATTTTTATTTATCATTTTACTTGAATTTATAATTAAGTTTTTTTGTAAAAGAGCAAGCTTTTCTTTGGTTAGTGGTTCTAGTTTGTCTATATTGCGTTGTTGAATAGGATTATCTTGTGTTAAATAACGCATATGCAATATATCATTTTGAATTTTGTTAGAAAACATTGAAAAATATTTCGAAGTTAATGCTTGATTTCGAATGAAAGATTGCTTGATTTGCAAATCTAGATTGCCGAGCTCAAGTTGCAAATCAGTAGCAGTTTCTATAACGTTATACGTATGAGAGATCCAAGTGCTAGAATAAACAGATTTTTGTATTTGTCGATAAGCTATGATATTGCTAATGGTTAATATGACTAATGCTATTATGAGTAATGTATTAATGTAACTTTTTTGTATCTTCATTACATTTCTCCCATATCTCTTTATTTTACATCATAATAAAAGACGAGAGGGTGACTTTATGTAAAATTATTTGATAATATGACTACATTGTGATATTTTTATTAAATTATGAAGCGTTATAGCATTAAATATGCGCATTAGATCAATCATTAGTAGCAGTTTAGGCAATATTTTAGAGTGGTATGACTTCGGATTATTTGCCATATATTCTCCTATTTTTAGCCAACTATTTTTTCCTCATACAAATCCACGCATTGCTTTGATTGAAACGTTAAGTATTTTTGCAGTGGGCTTTCTTTGTAGACCTATAGGTGCTTTGATATTTGGTTATATGGGTGATAAGCAAGGCCGTTCAAAAACATTACGATTATCTATATTAATGATTTCTCTACCTACCTTATTCATTGGTTTGTTACCCACTTATTATCATATAGGCATTTATGCTCCCATTTTATTGATGATAGTTCGAGTATGGCAAGGCATTAGCTTGGGTGGTGAATATAGTGGTAATTTAATTTATTTAGCTGAATCTGCACCTTCTAAATATCGCGCGACAATCACTGCATTTGCGGGGACGGGTGCTAATTTAGGTATTTTGCTTGCATCCATCGTCGGTGGAATGACTTCTTATTTTTTTAGCGACAAATTATTTATGGAGTGGGGTTGGCGTATACCTTACATATTAAGCGGTATATTTTGTTTGTTTATTTATATGACTCGATTGAAAATGCAAGAAACAAGTGCATTTGAATATATCAAAAAAAATCGACTCATTGTTGCAAATCCCATAAAAACAATGTTCAAGTTTGATATGCCGTTTGTGTTACGTACCGTAGGTTTGGTTTGCATGGGCAGTACATTTTATTATTTTTGTTTTATCTATGTGCCTTTATATTTAGGTAGTACATTGAAACTACCTTTATTTCAAACAACTACATTAATATCCATATTAATGTGTTGCATGATTATCCTGGTGCCGCTTGCAGGAATGATTTGTGATTACATTGGCAGACGTCGAATGTTATTATTTAATGCCATTTTTGTCATTTTAGTGACTATCCCAGGTTTTGTCGTCATGCATCTTGGGTATGCTAATATGGCCTTAGTGACTCTGGTTTTATACACTATTGCAAGTTCATTAGAACAAGGTACCACATCAGTCGCTGTTGTTGAGAATTATCCATTATCAGCACGTTATACCGGTTTATCTTTAGGCTATAATGTTGGTAATGGTATTTTCGGTGGAACAGTGCCTATCGTGAGTGAATGGTTGGTATATAAAACGCATTATATGTTAGCACCAGCTTTTTATATTACTTTTTGTGCTTTGATTACGACCTTTGTCATATTCTTTTTTGTTAAGGAAACAAAAGGGACCAGTTTAGTCAATCATTGTTAAATACATGACTTTAAATAGATAAAACTATACAATATTTAACTGTATAAGCACTATATCATATTTTACAATATAAAGGACTATATTATGAAAAAAATTCTATCAATAATACTATTTTGCATATTTATTTCAACAGCTGTATTTGCGGCAGATACGTTAAAAATCGGTATTGTGGACATGAATCAAGTGATACAAAAATCACCTCTGATGATATCATTAAATGACGATTTATCCAAAAAATTTAAGCCCCGTCAAGATGAGATTAATGCAGCTAATCAAAAATTACAGGATAGCGTCTCAAAGCTGAATACTTCAGCAAATTTAAGTTCGGATGAACGCAGTAAATTGCAAAACAAAATTTTATCAGATAAAGCAAATGTTCAGATCTTAAGTGCATCATTTGAGCGAGATATAACAATAGCAAAAGATCAATCTTTACAAAAATTCATGAGTAAATTAACTAATGTGATAGGTAAAATTGCTAAAGATGGGAATTTTGATCTTATTGAACAGCAAACAAACATGCTTTATATAAATAACAAGGTTGATATCACTTCTGATGTTTTGAAACAAATGACCTAGGAAACATAGGTGATGCAGTGTTTATCTTGAATTAAATGCTGTGTCACTTCATTTTCTTACTAAGATATCTGAAACAAAAAAACCTTGTTTATGCAATCTCAATGTAAAAATAGTTTCATTACAAAGTTTCATACGTATAACGCACGAAATAGCAACAGTCATTATAATAGGTAAAATATTGGTATAATCTCTAGTAATTTCGAAGGTAAGTAGAATTGCTGTAACAATTAATCCTGTTGAACCTCCAACAATACCTGCCATACCTGCTGTAACAAAAATAAGAGGATTTAATTCATATCCTGGTAATAGATAATTCATCATAATCCCATAGGCAGCGCCCAAAGTTGCTCCAATAAATAATGACGGGGAAAAGATACCACCTGAGCCTCCCGATCCGAGCGTTAAACATGTCGCAAGTATTTTGAATAAACAAAGTAAGAGCAATAACCATGGATTTGTTAATAAAAATTGAAATATATCATTAATAGTGGAATATCCTATCCCTTCAACGTAATAATGACCAAAATAATTTGCAAATACATATAAAATGATACCAACGAAAGCCATACCCATCATGTGTCGAATATAAGGATTATCAAAAATATTTAAAAATGATATTTCCATAAAATACATAAGTCTAATAAAAGCAAATGAAGCAATTCCAACAAGAAATGAAAAAGGAATCAAAGAAATTAATATTATCAAATATTGTTGATAACTTACATTTGACATGATGATTGGAGAGGTGAATTCAGGTATGGTACCAAAAGCATAATATGACACAAATGTTGCGCTAACAACAGCGATAGCTACCACACTAACACTCATCATATCCACTGATACAAGCATGAGTTCGATCGCAAATATTAATCCAGTGACAGGCGCACCAAATGTGGCTGCAATCCCTGCACCAGCTCCTGCCGCAACTAAAATAATTCTCTGTTGGTTTGGCATCGATATTAATTGACCCAGGGTAGAGCCAAGCGAGGCACCAATTTGAATAATAGGTCCTTCACGTCCTGCTGAACCTCCTGTTCCAATGGTCACTGCCGATGCTAGAACTTTAATTAAAGCTACAGCAGGAGAAATTTTACCTTGTTTGTAATGAATAGCGTAGAGGGCTTCTGGTACGCCATGGCCTTTAGCTTCGAGTGCAAAACGGGTTGTGAGAAATGTGACGATGCATGCACCTATGACTGGAACTAGAATAATCAAAATCTTATAGTTAAAAAGCGGTAAATGCTGTGTTGAATCATAAAATATATGTCCATTATCAAAAAAACAAATTTTGATAATACTATCAAGAAGCATACGAAAAAGTATGGCACCTATGCCGCTCATAATTCCAACCACAATAGCAAGCATTATCATATGGATATTTTTTAATGGCTGGAAATCTTGAAATGTAGACTGATCCATGTTGACAGTATTACCTAATGCAATCCTATTTTAATATTATCTCATAATCTATTTTATAAGTATGCATGATATGTAACCACATGATTATTATTAAATTTTTATGAAATGATGGGTTAATATTGCGCTCGTTTAAAAGAATATGTCAAAATCGTTTATAATCTATGAATCATTGTACGAAGCTGGAGCTAGAATGAAAATAAGTAGATTTCTACAAATTACCATCACTGCAATGATATTATTTACTATTATCATCACTTTTATTTTATTAATTAAGCCGTCATGGTATCCACAATCTCCTATTAAAGTAGGAGTATTATTTTCTCAAACTGGAGAGTTTGCTGGCAGCGATCGATTATTAATTGATGCAACAATACTCGCTATAGAAGAAATAAATGCTCAAGGCGGCTTGTTACAACGTAAAATCGACATTGTACTTGCGGATGGTCGATCTTCAGATGAGGTCTTTGCTAAAGAAGCTAATCGACTTATTAAAAAAGAAAAAGTCAGCGTGATATTTGGCTGTCTTACATCTTCCTGTCGAAAACGTGTAAAAGAAGTGGTTGAACACGAAAACCATTTATTAATGTATCCCGTTGCTTACGAAGGTCTAGAGCAATCTCCAAATATCATTTACTTAGGTGACGCACCTAATCAACAATTTATTCCAGCTATAAAATGGGCTATAGATCACTTGGGCAAACGTTTTTATCTAGTTGGCTCAGATTATATATGGCCTCATATTGCTAATGAAATTATTAAAACAGAAATTGCGAATTTAGGCGGACAAGTAGTAGGAGAAGATTATATTCTCTTGGGTGATAATAAAATGCAACCCATTATTCAACATATACTTGCTACAAAACCTCAAGTTATATTACATACGCTTGTTGCAAGCAGTAATAAATTTTTTTTTGAAGCTTTACATCAAGCAGGCATTAGCTCTCAAAAAATTCCTGTATTAACATTTGCTATAGGTGAAGGCCAGGTTCAGGAATTTAACATAAAATATATAGCAGGAAATTATGCCGCATGGAGTTATTTTGAAAGTATTAATGACCCGGAAAATATAGCTTTTGTAAAACGATTTAAAAAACGTTTTGGGCAAGATAGAGTGACCACTGATCCCATGGCATCAGTCTATATGGGCGTAAAATTATGGGCGCAAGCCGTACTAGATGCAGGAACTGATGATGTTTTAGCAGTGCGAAATACTATATTACGTCAAAGTTTACATTCTCCTTCTGGCCCAGTGTATATTGATCCATATAATCAACATACTTGGAGAATAGTACGTATAGGCCAATTTTTAGAAAATGGTCAAATCAAAGAAGTTTGGAGATCTGCCAAACCCATTCCACCAGAACCTTATCCGCCATTCAAATCTAAAGCTGAATGGCAAAATTTACTCCAACAGTTGTATGAAAAATGGGGACAGCAATGGGGCAACTACCAAAAAACAAATCAACCATCATAAAGCGTTTTACGCTTGAGCGATTATTTTCTCAATCCAATTTGTTAGCTTGGCTGCTATTAATCGCATTATTACCATTGTTAATAGCAACCGTTTTTACCTACGAATTTGCAAAAAAAGCTTTATTAGATCAAGTTAAAGAACGCTTATTGCATATCACACAAGAAAAAATATACCAAATTGAAAATTATATTGAAGAAAGAAAAGCAGATATCCATGAATTATCATCCAATCCAGAAATCAGTCGCCTTGTGCAAGAATTTAAAAAAAATTCTAATTTTCAAAAACTTCAACTTATTGCAAAAAAAGAATTGGGTTATTATTTGAATATTTCATATCAAGATTACAGTGATGTTTTTCTTATTTCACCATCAGGAGATATTTTATATAGCGAAAATACTCCAACATTAAGTGGTAAAAACATTCAACAAATCCCTCATGTTTACAAACAACTGATCAAAGTATTTGATGATGCAAATACTTTAATGTCAGTAGAAATTTCGGATATTGAAATGGATAATAATAAGTTGAATCCACATTTTTATCTGGCAGCACCTATATTCGAACTTGGACATATTACTGCAATTTTAGTGTTATCTTTGCCTAGTTATAAAATTCAAGAAGTATTAGCATCGACAGCAAATCTAGGACGAAGCGGCGAAACACTCATGGCACAACCCAATGGTAAAGAACGCATCATCAGCTCTAAAAAAGAAATCAATCTCAGTGAGATGAATGAGTTAAGCAAAATTAAACTGGGGAAAATACTCAAAGAAGCAGGGCAAGGAACATCAGGATTTGCTCAAATGATAGATCAAAATAACAAGGAAATACTTTCTGCATGGGGTTATTTACCTTCATTAGGATGGGGAATTTTAGTAAAAGTCAATTTATCAGAAGTATTTATCCCGATAGTACATTTAAGGCATCAATTATATTTGCTGTTTGCTCTAACATTAGGTTTAATTATATTGTTAGCACGTCTTGTGGCAGAAAATATTCGACGTGCTGAAGAACGTACTGGACAATTATTATTAAATATTTTACCTGTTACCATTGCAGAACGTCTAAAGTACGGTGAACGTACCATTGCAGATAATTTTGAAGCAACAGTATTATTTATTGATATCGTAGGATTCACGGAATTCTCAAATTACATGCCGCCAGAAAATGTTGTTGAATTTCTCAATAATATATTTTCACGTTTTGATACTATTCTAGAAAACTTTCAAGCTGAAAAAATTAAAACAATAGGAGATTCTTATATGTTAGTATCAGGATTACCTGATCCTAATCAAAATCACGCAAAGATAATCGCCAATATTGCATTAGCTATGAAAAAGACATTGTCCGAATATAATATTGAAAATAATACTCACTACCAAATACGTATTGGAATTGCCAGTGGTGCTGTGACAGCAGGCATTGTTGGATTCAAAAAATTTAGCTATGATGTCTGGGGAAAGACAGTCAATATTGCAAGCCGAATGGAGTCTCAAGGTATAGCGAATCAAATTCAAGTGGCTGAAAGTACTTATTTAATGCTGAAGGATGATTTTGAATTTGAAAAACGTGGCGACATAGCTATTAAAGGCATAGGTACCATGACAACCTATCTCCTATTAGCCCCAAAACAATGACATTTTTAAGAGAAATTAAAAGAAGGAAATTTCTTTACGAAGGAATGCTCCCCCCAAAAAAAGTATTATACATATACAACATTGCCGCTTCGATGTCGGGAAATGAACTAACGCTTGTTGCGCTCCATATTTTATTGCTTAAAGTACAATTCGTTTCTGGAGCTATATAAGTACTCGTTACCACTGGACAAGTACAAGTAACACTGTTGCCATTGACTACACAAGGTGCGCCGAAACAATTTGCAAAAGGCCCAGAAGGACAATCTGTTGGTGTTTCACCACTTGAATTAACCATGGAATAAGTGGACGTCACTGTATTTCCAACGGGTTTGCTTGTATTATAATCCGATGGTGAAATAGAGGCTGAATAGGCTCCTTGATAAGAGGATATTAATAGACAGCTGCATGTCACACTGGTTTGCACACCATTATAATCGCATTGAGCACTTCTGCATAAAGCATACGGCATATTAGTGAACCCGTAATTCGGCGAAAGCGTACATTGAATATTATTGTTTTCGGTTTCTATACAACCCGAGGGAAGAGTGATTGGCGGAGCTTTTGTAATTTGTAAAATAGTTGCGGCATTGGGACGATAACACTGATTCGTTGAACCAGCTTCACAAACTACAGGACCATTATAGGTAGCCGGAGCTAACAGACTGCCATTTGCTTGTAACGATAGAATACAAGATGAACCTTTACTCGGTAGCGTAAAAGTATTACCACACACACCTTCTCCAATAGTGATTTGAGCGATACCTTGAATGGGTGTCATCGTTAAAGTATGGGGCTTGTTGGATTGATTAGTGACTCGATATTTGATGGTAGCGCTCGTGTTGGATGCAACGGAAATAGTTGTAGGTGTTAAAGGTGTAAAAGTCCATACTGGAGTCCCCGCGTCGACCGCATTAATCCATAATAATATTCCAATAATGCTTATAGAGATGACATATTTTCTCTTCATGACACTATCCTTATGCAAGATATGTGAGATTAAATAAAACTCCATTCGTATATAAATGATTGAGGCTAAGTCCGTTATTCATAGTTTGACCATTTGCACGACCCAATTCACTTTTGCCCCAATCTGCAAATTCATATCCTGCACCTATTTGCCAATGCTTATTCACTTGTGCTTGCACACCAGCGCCTACGGTATAAGTCAATGTTGTACAGGTATTTGATGTAAAATTAGCATTAGGTAAAGCTTCAAAAATAATGGGTGTGTTGCTGAAATCCGTGGCTTTATTAAATCCCACTCCAACACTTGCACTAAGCCAT
>JABDBK010000020.1:0-257 GCA_013288655.1 Gammaproteobacteria bacterium
GGTAAGCGACATGTTGATCTCGAAGGGCAAAAGCGGATAGATAAGGTCGATCATGAAAATCAAAAGCATTCGACTCGTAGCGGTCATTTGTTAACTGATATGGTAAAGGGTGTTGATATAAATGAATAAGCAGTCTCAATCTCATTCAGACACTTCCATTAAACACTTTACCCGTGGCGGACAGACGTTTTTACATAATTTTAGGATGATTAACCAGATTGTCAGTCGGGTTGTTATCGCTTGTTTTGTAGTGTTTA
>JABDBK010000020.1:267-30555 GCA_013288655.1 Gammaproteobacteria bacterium
CTGCTACGTTGGTATTTACCTATGTTTGGACAACGGAATATCAGCGTTACCTTTTGATACAATGGGCATATGCACATTGTATCGTATTTTTTCGTCATGATGCGACTCAGCTTTTGATTAATAAGAGCGGTGAAACGATAAAAGTGGCTTCACAAAACTTTATTGATTCTATTTTGGTGCATGAAACGATTCGAGATCTTGCTAATATTAGCATTAAAGCCATGAGCAGTGGATTCATGATAACAGGATTATTTTTTATTATGATCTATGCTTGGTTAAAAAAACGTGGTGAGCAACAAACGGAAACCAAGCAATTACGCGGTGATGTTATAGCTGATTGGCAAAAAGTTAAAAAGCAAATCGAAAAATCAAAGAAAGTTTCAGACATTACCTTATCTGATTTACCTATGCCGAAAGATTTTGAATGCAGGCATCTATTGATTCATGGCACTACTGGAAGCGGTAAATCGGTCTGCATTCGTGAATTACTTGATCAAATTCGAAAGAGAGGTGATAAAGCTATTATCTATGATAAAGGATGTACGTATGTCAGTCATTATTATCGCGAGGGAACGGATATATTATTAAATCCATTGGATAAACGCACGACCCCGTGGCATTTATGGGATGAGTGTAGAGACAATGCTGATTTTGACAGTTTAGCAGCAGCACTGATGCCTATGCCGCCAGGGGGAAGTGACCCATTTTGGATTAATGCAGCAAGAACCATTTTTGCAGCCGCTGCAAGACAGCTTCAAGATAATCCCAATCGATCTATTGATCTTCTTTTGAAAGCCCTTTTATCTTTGGATTTGCAAGCGTTAGGATTATTTTTAAAAGGTACTGAAGCAGAAACCTTAGTATCCGATAAAGCAGAAAAAACGGCGATTTCCATTAAATCCGTGCTTACAACCTACATTAAGAGTCTTCAATATGTCGTTGATGAAAAGGATAAATTTTCGATTCGGCGCTGGATACAAGATGATACACAAAGTAATTGGTTATTCATCAGTTCTATTTCAGATAGGCATGAAACCTTAAAACCCTTAATTTCTATGTGGCTAGATATCGCAGCTAATGCGCTTATGAGCTTAACGCCATCGACGACACGACGCATATGGATTATTTTTGATGAACTACCCAGCTTACAACGCTTGCCCTACTTACCTGAAGCCTTTG
This sequence comes from Gammaproteobacteria bacterium, assembly GCA_013288655.1. Taxonomy (GTDB): domain Bacteria; phylum Pseudomonadota; class Gammaproteobacteria; order DSM-16500; family DSM-16500; genus JABDBK01. Next base: position 1,447 of record JABDBK010000020.1, read on the forward strand.
CTGAAGCCCGTAAATTTGGTGGCTGTTTAGTGGCCGGTATGCAATCTATATCACAACTTAGAAAAATTTATGGTAATCATGCGGCAGAAGAAATATCAAATCTATGTAATACACGCATATTTTTTAGAGATCCATCGTTTGAAACAGCGCAATGGGCATCTAAGGAATTAGGGGAAAGTGAAACTGAAGAAATGAAAGAAAATGTATCTTATAGTGAAAGCGCTATGCGATCAGGTATATCCATCACGAATCAAAGACTTAAACAGCAAATTATCAGTGCTTCAGAAGTCATGCATTTGAATGATCTTGAAGCTTTTGTTCGATTGCCGGAGTATTTTCCTATAACAAAAATTAAATTTAATTATAAATCACGCAGTAATATGACACTTCCTTTTATTTATAAAAGTATTAGAGAAAAAGCATAAAATCTATATGATTTTTTGCTGATTTATGACAAAATACGTTGTTTTTAAAATATTGAAATAGGGTAAATGAAAATGAAGCAATCCGCTGCAATTAAAAAGTTATCTAGCAGAATAAAATCAACTGTTGAAAAGCTGAAAGTCATGCGTCAAGAGTTAAAGGAATTGAAGGCTCAGGAAGGTAGCAAAAAGGAAATCAAAGTAAAAGTGAAATCCGTTGTTAAAAAGAAAACTGCAAAAAAATACAAATAATCATCTTATCATGGTATAAAAAGATAAATAGTATGCATATTCTAATTATAGGCGGGACAAAATTTATAGGACCTCATGTAGTCGAGTTACTTCATAGGAGTGATCATGAAGTTACCCTGTTTAACCGAGGTGAAACGGTATATACGTTTTCTTTTCCTGTGAATTACATTAAAGGTGATAGAGCGTAGCTCTCAGATTTCAAAGAGCAATTTATTGCCCAAAGTATCGAAGTGAGAAAAGAATAATGCTAAATTTAATTAAGAAAATGTTAAAATGTGCTAGTGCGGTTATTCTTGTTTTAAGTTTTTTCGTACTGGTTCCTTTTTTTTTAGTTTATAGAAAATTCCTACAATATAAAATAATCGAAGGTCGTAATGAGCGATTAAGCAAAGGAATTAATGAATTAAAATCCGTAAAAATTGGTGATATCCAACAATGGATTTCTGTTCGAGGCGAAAATAAGAAAAATCCTTTGCTTTTAATTATTTCAGGTGGTCCTGGTTTTTCTATGATGCCATTTTCATTTATTTTTAATTCATTAGAGTCTAATTTTACTATCATTCAATGGGATCAAAGAGGGGCGGGTAAAACCTACCGCGCCAATGAAAAATCTATTTCTCAATCTATCACGATTAATCAAATGCATGCAGATACATTAGAAATAGTAAACTACCTACGAAATCAATTTAAAAAAGAAAAAATCTTTATTTTAGGGCATTCATGGGGGAGCGTTCTAGGGTTAAAACTAGCGCAAGATTATCCCGAATTGATTTATGGATATATTGGAATAGGACAACTTATCCATACAAAAATCAACGAAAAAATAGGTTATGATAACGTCTTAAAAATTGCATATGAGAACAGTAATAAAAGAGCGATAAAATCTTTAGAAAAACTTAACTCCTTTAAGAAAGCTGACTTAACTAATCTAACAATGAAAGATTTTTCGGTTCTTAGGAAGTGGCAATTCCAATTAAATAATGTTGTTGCTATTAAGAAATTTGATTTACTAATAATAATTAGAAATGCGTTTTGTGTACCTGAATATTCTTTATTAGATTACTTTTATCTTATTCGCGGCACTCTTAATTTATTAAAATCAAAAAAGTTTTTTGATGAAATATTAAATATTAACTTAGAAAATAAAACAAGTTATTGCACGCCGATATACATCTTCTCCGGTAAAAATGATTTTGTAACTAATCCATTACCGATTTATGAATATTTTAAAAAAATTGTAGCGCCTCATAAAGAATATGTTTGTTTTGAAGAGTCAGGACATAACTTATTTTTTGAAGAAACCGATAAATTTGTGGAATCCTTATGTTCTGTAAAACAAGTCTTAATTATGCCTTCAAAAATTGATGAGACTTGCTAATATGCTTTTTTTTTAGAGGATTTAACTTGAATATAAAAATTATTTCTGCAACAAAAGATCATATGCCCGTTATTCAAAATATGGCAAGGTTCTATGCATATGATTTATCAAAATCCTGTGGTTTTTATGAATTATATGATTGGTCATTTCCTGAGAATGGACTTTATGAAGCGATTGATTTGAGTAAATATTGGGAAGAACCAAATCGTTATCCCTTTCTTATTCGTGTAGATAATGAAATCGCAGGCTTCGCACTTATTAATAAAATAGCTCGTTTACCCAATACTGATTGGAACATGGGAGAATTTTTTATAGTTGGGAAATTTCAAGGAAAAGGTATTGGTAAGCGAGTTGCTTTTGAACTTTTTGATAAGTTTCCAGGTCAATGGGAAGTGATGCAAATGCCACCAAATACTCCAGCTATAAAATTTTGGAAAAAAGTTATTGCTGATTATTCACATAATCAGTTTGATGAATCTATCATAACCATACAAGAACCAAAACCACATGATAGCAATATATTTCGATTTACCGCACAAGGAAAGAAGCAGGAAGATTGAAATCAAAAGAAATCGAATGCTTAACTTGTTCTTATCATGCTGATTATATTTAAACACACAGGATAGATTTTTTATGAAAGATGATGAGAGACTTGAATTTATAAATAACGCTAGAGACAAATCATTCACAAAACCTATCCTCGATGTATTTAATTTTCGAAGAAGTTCGACCCAAGACTTTTGGGATGTATATATTAACGAATTTCACGTACATTCTCCTTTAGATGTATTTTTTGATGAAGAAAAATTACGATCAGATAAAGAAAATGATAGGCTTAATTTATTGAACCATCCAAACACTAGCACATTAATTGAGGATAATTATTTGTTAGTAGATGTAAATAATAAAGCCATAGCTATGATACGAGGTTGGCAAAAAAACTTTGATAGTTATTATATGCAGTTTACTGCTGTGCATACAGATTATCGTAAAAAGGGCATATATTCAGCGATTGTAGATAGAATTCTTGACTATACAAAAATGCTCGGGTTTTCTCGAGTCCTCAGCTGTCATGCACCTTTTAATAATGCTGTACTGATTGCAAAATTAAAAAAGGACTTTAAGATTATTGGAATGGATGTTGATGCAGCACTCGGGATAAATGTTTTACTTTGTTATTTTCACAATGAAAACTTGAAAAAAGCCTTTGAGTTTCGCTGTGGTAATATAACATTTAGCAAAAAATTGATGGAAGCGTCGCTCGGGACAGCCAAAAAATTATGTGATGTAATTAAAAAATGAGTGATATCATGAATCCCTGAAATATACCATACATTTTATCGCAAAGGGCTTTCTATGAAAGAATTAAGTAATAGACAGATGTGTTATTTAGATGTGATTCGTTACTTATGCTGCCTTGTTGTGTTTATAGGTCACTATTTTCAGATTTTTATTAATAGAACCTTAGACGAGAATTTTTTTGTTACACATAAGTTTTTTTCATTATTATTTCATCTTCCTAATTTTGGAGTGATGGTCTTTTTTGTATTAAGTGGATTTCTGATCACCTATAGCACACTCTTTGACATAAGAAAGAACGGGTTCTTTTCATTAAGAAACTATGTTGAAAAACGTTGTTTTCGGATACTTCCTCCGTTATGGGTTGCTTTAATTTTTAGTATATTAATTTTTACTACAATAAAATATTTTCATTTGTTTGGTTCGGAAACGTATGTATTGCCTGGTGACTCTTATACCGTTCGACCTAAGGCAATTCTGCCAGCGAAAGAAATATTACATAATTTTTTCTTGATCCCAGGGAAAACGGGAGAATTTAATGGTGCACTATGGTCTTTAACCTATGAATTTTTCTATTACGTATTATTTGCTGTAGCGTTGATCTTTATATCCAATAAAAAATGGATGCTTGGAAGCATAATATTATTAGTAATTAGCTTAATTACATTAACACTTATACGTATTGATGAGGCTTATATTAGTATATTTATTCGGGAATGGAAGTTACTTATAGTCTGGTTATTTGGTGTATTTCTTGCTTGGGTTTATGTGATAGATAATGTAAATAAACTATCTAAAATAATTTATTTAATGCTTTTTATATCGGTGTTAGGAATATTTACTTATAAAATAAATTTCTTTTTAGACCATCCAACATATGAATGTTATGTTTTTGGTATCTTGGCAACATTGTTAATTTGCTATATTCTCACAATCGAGAGTAATCCAAGTAAGGCATTAATGCTCATATCAAAAGGTAGTCGATATACTTATACGTTGTATCTTATACATTTTCCATTATGTCTTTTTATTCTGTCTTTATTGGGATATGAATTATTAAAGTTTAAACTTACCAATTATATATTGCTTTTCCTATTCGTACTAATTCTTGCTAATTATATTAGTTATCACATTGCCAATATTGTTGAAAATCGTCAACTGATAAAAAGATTGATAATTCAAGTGGGCTCGATAGGTTGGAAGCATGTATCGTTAAGAGCTCAAGAAAAAAACATTTAAAAAAATTGAATATTTAACTCAAATTATAGGAAAAAAATTAGATGCAATTACCATAATGCGCAATTATTGCGAATGTACGTTAATTATATATAATGTGTATCTTACTGAAGTTCATATGATTGATGAGGCATGTTTATGACTGCAAGCGGTAGTAAATTTAATAATGAAACTAAAGATGATCAGATTGCGAAAATTATGCCTCCCGAGTTTGTGAGCAGCATTGTTTATGACTCATTTGAAAACGAACGCAAATTGGACACAGAAACATTTTACAGCTATGTAAAAGAAGCAATAATAGCAAATAATTTTAATTTTCTTATTGATATCATTAGCAAGAATCCACACATTGACATCAATCACACTTTCCCATCGGTTTATGATAAGCGTAATTTGGTTCGTATTTCGTACGACCCTAATACACTGACATTTAATGAAAGTTTTTTTGATTCAAAACAAGATATAATAGTGCTATATAATGAAAAAATTTTTTATGTCAGTTATAAAAATAAATCAATAGAAGAAATCCCTAAAAAAACCATAAACAGTGAAGCCTATGAAAAATTAAAATTATGTTTCCCAATTCAAAATAATATATGTAAATTAGCTGACTCCGCAGAAAATCTACTCATTAATCAAGTAAATTATCTTCGTGAATTAAAAACCTTGTTACAGTTAGCTATAGAGCAGAATAACACACCATTGTTTGATTGTTTACTTAAGCATCCTAAAATTCATATTGATAGACCCCTGTTAAAGGAAGCATTACCAGTACCACCGATTATTTATGCTGTTATACATGAGAAACCGTATTTTTTAGAATCACTTATTAAGGCCGGCGCTAAAAGAGATGTTTCATTGCTTGGTCGAGAGGCTTACATATGGATAGCCAAGTTGAATGATGTATTGAATGATCAGCTTAAACCTATGTTAAAATTATTTCCTCATCGAGAGTTTAGCGATCAAGCATGGCTACTTACAAAAATGCAAAGCCTAAAAGAAACTTGCGGATTTTTACGCTTGCATTCAGAAAATGATCGCGATCTAGATAGTGGATATATTAATAAGTACATTAATGAACTTGCAACTCCAATAGACGACTCTATACTACTCATCGAATTTAATAACAGATTTTATCATTTTGAGCGAGACAGCCAACAGTTAAACGAAATATCAGCATCACGAGTAACAGAAAAACTCAAGGCAGTATTTAGCGCGATGCAGGCTCAAGCCACTTATTATAAAACAGCCAATACAGCTGAATTAACACTTATTAATGCTGCAAACTTAAACTCATTATCTTTACCCTTAACAGCGAATTACGGACATCCAGATGGAGTATGTCAGGGCTATAGCATGATGGGACTAATAACCTCTTTTATACTTGACGACAAAGGAGAGTTAATTGAGCTAGAACGATTTAAAAAAATATCAGAACGCATTAATCGTATTCCCCGTGAAGATTTTCGCAGAGTAATTAAAGAAATTAAAAATAGACAAATACAATTGCTACATGAATCTAAAGAAGAATTGAGAAGGGAACATAAAGATAGTGAATATGATCCCCATGCCTTACAAAAAAGAGTTAATGCAAAATTGAGGAATTTTACTCCCGAGGAGCTCATTGACCTCGATCTTCTCTATTTTTTTGATGGTATTGAATTATTTCAATCTATTGATATGCATAAACAACTCCATAATGGAAAATTTATTATGGATAAACAAAAGGATTTATTATTCCCGCTTTTAGCTACCGCTTCTGTAGAAAGAGAAGGAGGTATAATATGTGCTGCCAATTTACAAGGCGTATTTATAAAAAATACTGAACATGATGAATTAAAAAATTATTTAGAAACATTAAAACAGCAATGTTTGCGATCAAATATTAATTACCCTGTTTCCATGATATTGGCAACATACACTCATGCCATAGTGCTCAATTATAATCCGGTGAAAGACGAATGGACATTAATTTTACCCAGCAGGATTAACATACTTAAAGAAAGCAATGTTATTGTTACAAACAATAGTGATGAGCTTGTGAACTCCATCAGAAATGCTTTTCAGATGGGTTATCTTATGTATTATAATTTGAATGATTTAAGCATAATTAAAAAAGATATAAGTAAATATATAGGCTGTCTTACCTTAGTAGGAAAGCAAGAAAATGCAAAGCTTTATTATATCGATAGTAAAGGTTTCCCCCAAGAAATTCAAATTCTAGATAAAGAAAAATTCAAAAACCTTATTAGAATTAAATCTCAGAGCGCACAAAAAGATTTAGAAACTAAGTATAGAGAGCCCGAAGCAAAAAAAGACAAAAATTGTATTGCTTTATCAATAAAAAGCATAAATGAATTATTAGAAAATAGTCAAAATATTCTAATGGAAGGCATCATTCTTTCTTCGAATATATACGTAACTAAAAAGAATATGCACTCTATGGATCAAATTCTTAATGAGTGTATGAAAACTAAAACTTTCCAAGAGGTATTTTTAGCTACACCAGAAAAAGTTTTTTTCAAGGATTATTTTGGTTATTCATGGTCAGATAATGCAATGTTGAATAACGATTTGAATCAATTAAAGTTATTAAATAAAGTAAGGCTTGAATTTATATCGAATTTCAATGCAGATAAAAAATATATGGAGCGCGCAAGTGATCACTTCGGTGAATCATATAGAAAAGAACTATATGTAAAAGATAAACTGAAACATATTAAATCTTGTCCAAACCTTTTTAATATAGAAAGTGTGCGAGAGAAGTTACATTCTTATTGTGACAGTTTAAACAAAAATCAGAATTCTCTAATGTTTCGAATATTTTTTACCAAAACAGATAAATATGCATTAGATTTTCTCACCGAAGTTCTCTCTTTATGTGGTCAAGAAAGTTATGTTCGCACAAAAGACAACCAAAAGCTAAGGCTAGCTTTATTTAAAGTATATACTTCAAGAGAAGCCAATGGAGAAGCTGAACATTTAGCAAAAATAAACGCTATGTTTAAGACACTATTATCAGATACTGAATTTGCGAAAATGAAGCAAAAAGGAATCGCAGATCATAGAGAAAACCCTGATCTTAGTTATGATGAATTAGATTCAACTATCATGTCCACTGAGCCAGCTAAGAAAGATCAACATATGCAAGAGAAAAAAAGAACCTCAAAACTTTGAGAAAATCCTCTTTTAATGGTACATGAAGAATTTTGGATATAATAATGATAAGGAAGACAAAAATGAAACTGCTTACATCAGTTATTTCCGGTTTATTTATTTTATCGTCAATGTTTTTAACTACCAATACCTACGCAATAAAAATAGTACAATTTAATATTCAGGAGCTAGATAGTGTAAAGATCCAATCTGAGAAACTTACATCTCAGCAAATGCAATCCGTTAAATTTATTTTAAACCAATTAAAACCCGACATTTTATCTGTGAATGAAATCCAATATGATTTACCAGGTGTTCCCAATGAAAAGTATACGTCGATTGGAAAAAATATTGACCTCTTTGCATTGGAAATTTTCAACAACGAGCTTAAAAATCACATTTATTTTCCAGCAAACACCGGTAAAAATGCTTTGCGAAATGCCAATGGAGAATATGTTCGCAATCCAGACATACTAGAAAGAAATAAATATTGTGATCCTGTTAATTTCGGTATGTTTCCAGCGCAATATTCTACCGCAGCATTAACTAGATTTGAAGTAATATCAGTAAAGCAATTTAACCTAATCTCTTGGAAGGAATTTAATCCCAACATTGATTTATCACTTTATTTAGACGAACGTGGTCAACCATTACCAAATGATATGCCTTTATTCGATAAAAATTTTACGGATGTGACTTTACTTATTCAAGGTCATACAGTTCATTTCTTGTTATTACACACCGTGCCAGCATTTGGATTTGGTAATCCAAAAACACCTAATTTTGCGAGGAATAGAGATCAATTGCTGTTTTTAAAATGGTATCTTGGCCATGATATCGGTTTATCTACAAACAAACTGTCGATTGAAAGATTAACCGAGCAAGATAGTTTTATTGCACTAGGTGATTGGAACACAGATATCACAGATCAAACTGAAAGCGCTGATGTTTTGCAAAGTTTGGGGAAGCTCCATCATTACGCTATCAAACAATACATTCCTACGCATCGAGGACAGGATTTATTACAAGATGATTTTGTAAAACAGATCGATTATATTTTATTGAGTAATAATCTCGATATAAAAAATAGCGGTGTTTTTATTCCTTCTGCACAGATACAAAAAATTGGTTGTAATGATGAAACTGCAATGAAGGAAGGATTTATTTTAGTGAAGATTAAAAATGATAACCAAATTTGTTCTTATCTAGTTGAAGAAAACTATTATCATTCAAAGATGGCATCTGATCATTTAGCAGTTTGGGCGGATATCGATTTTAAGAATTCCTGATTGTTTTAAAAGGTGTTCGGGGGTATTTTTAAAGCAGGAGAAATGAGAGGGTATTTCTTGTGAAAGTGATTAATAAATTACCTATAGATGTTGTAATTCAGCTATATCACCAAAAAATTAGTGCAGAAAAGAGGGGTGATATTCAAGCTCTAATGATGCTGGAAAAACACTATCCTGATTTATTTTCTAGCGAATTTGATGATTTTATTGCTAATATGCAAGACTGCATCGAATATCTAAGGCATAAATATGATGAGGATTTTAGCGAAATTCTTACACCAAAAAAATTAATTCATCACTAATACTGTTTGACAGTAATATTTATAGTAATTATACTGTCTTACTAAACTAGAAAAATTATGCTTTGGTATGAATGAAGTAAAAATTATGAAGCAAAAACTGTTATCATTTCTCACTTTCCTCTTGGTATTATGTATATCAACTTACAATACCACAAGTGTCGCGCAGAGCTTGAATAGCTACTTATCAAAACCCAGCGGGCAGTATGGTGTTGCCTTTGAGGATTTCCACTGGATTAATCAAAACAACTGCCCAGACTTTAATTTTAATGGAACTAATCAGGATGACTTTAGTCCAAATAATACGAGCTATTGTCATGAAATAGTTACACGTATTTATTATCCCATTGTAACACCAAGTCAGTTAGGCGTACTTTATTATCCGCCCTTTATCAAAACAGAACAAGAAGGTTTAAGCCACGTTCCTGACGTTACGCCAGAACAAGTTCAGCAACTAAGCACCATCAGAAGTTATTCTGTAGAGAAGGCACCTATTATTGCCGGAAAAAAATTTCCTGTACTACTTTTTAGTCCTGGTTTTGGTTGCCCTGCAGAATTATATGAAAACTTCATTACCGAATTAGTAAGTCAGGGGTATATTGTAGTTAGTATTAGCACACCTTTTATTAATTTTGTTGCATTACCCAATGGCCACATTGTTAATGCTGCACAAATTAAAGATCACGATGAAATTGAAAAGAAATTTGTACCATTGCAAGCAGAAGATGTATCGTATGTATACGAGAAAATTTTCAGTTTACATTCTTTGAATCCACTATTTTCTATAATGGATTTGAAACATATTGGTGCATTTGGTCACTCTATCGGTGCAAGAGTCATTGCTGATGTTGCACATACTCACCCAAATTGGTTCCAAGCAGCGGCAACACTTGATATTGGTTCTGATACAACAGGTGAATCACAAAAGAAATTCAATATTCCATTTATGCATGCAATATCCTCAAATAGGATATCAGAATCTCCTTTACCTGTTAATTTTGAACTAGGAAAAAACGGATATTTAGTTGGATTTTCACCAAATGAACAAGATCATGATTATAGTTATCACATGAATTTCAGTGATATATCAACATTGGTATATTTACCAGCTTATCAAGTCTATTTGGAATATCTAAATAAACAAGGCGCGCCTCCTGTGATTGGAACCGCGAATGGTTGGGAATTAACGCATTCGATAAATACATATCTGGTGAAATTTTTTGATGCTTTTCTTAAAGATGATGAAGATCCCGCATTCAGGAAGTGTACGATATTAACTAATAATAGCTATATCAGATGCGGCCCTAGCACCATTAACAGTTGGCATAAATCTAATTTACCTATGGTTATTAAGCAATGGCCTTACCATATACAACCAACGGTACAAAAAACCAATTTATTGCGCATAAACGAAACACCCAAATAATACTATGAAGATCAATGACGCGTTACTATAATACGTTTTCGTTCTGTTAGACACTCTACAAAACATAGGCATAAGTTCATGCTAATGGTAAATATTTGATATTTTATTTTCGTTTTAAATTCCTCGAAAATGGCGAAGGATTGAACTCTTTTTCTTCCTGTTTTTGAGGACTTTCTTTATTCGAGTCAACTGACGCGTTCTTTTTTTCCTGCTGTTCAACAGGATCCTTATGTAATAATTGTTTTTGATACAATTGTTGAATAAATTTATCGTAGTGCTCAAGACTTGGTATGTTAATTGTTAATTTATCTCCTTTAAGATCAACATTAAATTTATCAACTTGAACCCCTCGACTTTCTAAGCTGTTTTTGAACTCATCAAATTCCGCTTTGATGATACTTAATAAATTTTCTTTCTCTAGTGTTTCTTTATTATCTTTCGACAGTTCTTTCTTGCTCAATATCGTTAAATTTCCATTTTTATCATCATTATAAATAGTTATTAATCCCACTGTTTCAATAGAGAGTCCTCGTTCCCGTTGAGGTGACTGAGCATTTTCCATTGAACTAGTCGATTCAGACGACGATGCCATTTTCGCATCATCTTTAGAACTATCTTCTTCCCCACCGCCTCCTGTTTTATGTCCTCCACAAGGAAGGGCTTTACCACATATCGAACATGTCATGGGCTCAGGTTTAGCGTCTCTACTTGGATTTTCGTAGGAATTGTTTGGCATAAAGACCTCCACACACAAATTAAGTTAATCTTCTTGTTCTAGTAGAACCGTCCGGATTCGATAAAGAATCTTTCTCTTTCTCTTTTTCTTTAGCTTTATCCTGTATGCTGCCACTTGTATTAACTTCAGATTTGGATAATGGACTATCAAGTGATGAAGAAGCTTCTCCATCTGCTTTACTCTTACTTAAAGCAGCTTGTACTTGTAGTTCATCAAATGTCAGCTTAGCCTCTGCAACTTTTACTGGTTGATGCATTGCAACTAATGCATCAGGTAAACCGCATCGCCAATGGGTAGCGTAATGCCCACCTTGGTGTATAACTTCTCCTGCAACAGTGTATTTTTGTTGGCGTAATAACTCGGCAGTTATCTCGGTTTGCTCTGCAATATCTAGCTCTCCCATAGGCATCTCTTGTTTGATTCCTGATTGTAACCAAACTTTAAGTGGCTTTTCTTTATCTGGTTTAGCAAAATGACCGCCTTCTGAAATCATATCAGGTAGCCAAGCAGAGCCAGCGTTACCATTTATATCAAACTTAGCGCCATTATCTTTTAATGCACGATTAAGCTCTCTAAATTGCGCAAGACTTAAAGCATGATAAAAAGATACATTTCCCTTTTTTAGCCCCTCTTTTATCAACTCATCTAATCCCAATTTTTTCATATCACTTAAATCTAGAAAACGAGTATATTCAGTTTTATTTTCGTTTAATTGATATAACCCATCAGGCGTAATAATCGATGCTTGCATATATTTTTGATCTGGGTCTGGTAACTCTGACATTAACAATACATTTGGACCCCAGTGAAGCGCTGGGGACTGCGCAATGACATTTCCAAACACATCAGGATAACTTAAGGCTGTATAAAGTGCTTGCACACCTGAAATACTGATTCCAGTAATAACAGTTTGCTCAGGATCTTGTGTAACATTAAAGCTTTCACGAAGCGTCGCAGGCAGTGAGACCAAATTTGCCGCAACTTTGGTATTGCAAGCATACTCTTTAATTCGCATAGCGTGCGAGTATCCAGGAGGACCCCCTTCACCTGTTGGGTATCTTTCTAAATCAGGAGGACCATGCCAAGGCGGAATAAACACTGCGACAACTGGATCAATTTTTTTTGCTGCGATAAGATTATCTAACGTGACATTGGTTGGAATAGCTGCATATAAGTCATCGCCATCCAAGGTAATTTGTAGATTATAAGGTGGCTTTCTCTCGGGATTATAACCAGGTGGAAGATAAACAGTAACTAATCGATCACCTATTTCTAATGTAGTGTCTTTAGTATCGGATACGAGAGGGTTTATTGACCCATCAGCCTTGTAAAGACATCTTGTTAATGTGCCTTGAGCAACTGATTTATCTTTATAAATCCAAGGGTATGGCTCTCCATCCTTCAATTCAAGATTTAACTCTTGCGGAGTGCGCCCGTTTATTTGAAAATACCCACGTACATTGTTAGAAACATCTAAACTAAGTTCCCATTGCTTTCGTTCTTCTGAATACACCATGGGTTTCTCGACAGGTTCTTGTCCAGAGATAAAAAATTTAAATGATAAGGGTGGTTCACGATTCAAATCGCCTGGATTTTTATATGTAACTGTAACTCTTGTATTAGCAGAATCACCTTCAATGGGAGCTACTGAAAAAGAAGTAAATTCAGAAAGTTCCGTGCTTTTTGGTCTGGTGCTAGCCATAATTCACACCTCTTGTTTTTTGAGCTATCATATATCATTATAGATCAAATAACCTAATAATTGGACAAAAAAACCCGATTAAATTAAGCTTACATTCAAGAACTTACGAACTGATAAGATGGTTGCTTTTTTAAAGTTGAAGATGGGGACATTCTGATTTGTAGCTATAATTGATTTAAAAACTTATGTTTAATGCTTCGAATAAGCAAAATCAAGGGCTATATATGACACACCTAACATACAATGATAGAACTAATGCGGAAGAGTATATTATCCGAACTTTTCAGCATTGCAATATTATTGGATTAGGCGAGGGTGGTCATCATTTAGAAAACGCTCATCAGTTTTTTCATCAATTATTTGAAAATAAAAAATTTCAGGAAATAGTTGATGTGGTTATTCTTGAATTTGCAAATACCGATTATCAGAATATCTTGGATGAGTATATTTATGGAAAAGAAGTTGATGTGAATGAACTTCAAAAGTTGTGGCGTGAATCAACACAAAGCGCAACTTTGTTTGGCGAAGCCAATATCTATTTTGAATTATTGAAAAAAATTCGCGAAATTAACTTCGCTTTACCTAAAGATAAGAAAATTCGTGTACTTGGTGGTGACCCATCTATTAATTGGGCTTCTATTAATAATATAGAAGATTGGAAAAATCAAGTGGGTTATGAAAGAGAAATTCTTCCTGCTACATTAGCAAAAGAATTTGGTATAAATCAGAAGAAAAAAGTCCTACTTATTTATTCTGAATTTCATTTGACAAAAATACCGGATAAGATATTTGATGAACAAATGCAAACGATTACATCCATTATTAATAAAACGTTAAAAGATTCAATGAAAGTTATAGGAATCAGTTACTCAGAGTCATTATTATCGCATAAACAATTTAAAGATGTACCTTTATATTCTGCTGTTGATTTATCTGACAATGAATTGGGAAATGTTCCTGCATCACAATTTTTTCAAGCAAGTGTATATAAAGATAATAAGGAAATTATTTTATTTGATAAGTATAAACTCAAGGATACTTTTGATGCGCTTATTTATGTTGGTTCATATAGTTCATTAAAAAAATGTTTGATGCCTCAAATAAATCAATTTGATAAAAATTCTTTGCAAGAATTAAATCGACGAAGAACAATTTTAGGATTGGAACCGTTAGCATATGAGGGGTCCTAGGGATTTTCCCTTCAAAAAAGACAAAAACCGCTGCAGCCATTGATACAAGCGGCCTCCCAGAGTGGTATACTTTTTTATACTGATAAATATCCATCAATCGACCGCATCATTTCCTCTAAATTTTGTAAATCATCACTCAACTCAAAATTGTAGGTACCTTTCAAATTGATATTGTACCAGGCAACAGGCGAAGCTTGCTTCGCAATCTCAATTTTTTGTAGATCATCTTGGCTTTAAAGTAGCCAAGCAGTAGGGTTAGCATGCAGCGAGAACGACGCTGCCTTAGTTTCTTACACTCTTCTTGCGCCGCCCGATCGTCTAAAGCAAAAAAGAACCGTTGGTCGCTTGCTGTCAAGGGTAGTGGACTGTAGAGTTCTTGAACTTCAGACTCGGTGATAATCTTGATACGTTTTTCAGTTGCCATCTTAATACCCAAAATGCACGATTTTAACTGGTCTAAACGGCAATGGGAAAGGTATACCTCTCTGAGAGGCCTTGTGTATCAAAGGCTGCAGCGGTTTTTGTCTTTTTTGGAGGGAAAATCCCTAGTACCCCTATATACGATTTTCCTAAAAAATAGGCGATCTGTTTGAGAAAAAGTGTTTGTCGAGCTATCGCCAATAGTGGTTGAGGCAGACGTTGTCGCCGTATCCTGGGCGAAGACTTACTCGACTATAGTTAATCAATAAACTACAAGCCTTACTATTTTAATGAGGCTGACACATGCAAAAAAATACATCATTGCTTATATAAAACAAAAGCAATATATTGAACGATCATTCAGTTTTATGATAGAGTGCTCATCCAACATATTTCAAGTGCCCAATGACATGAAAAAGAATACAACCAAAGACACTATTTTAAAATCCGCGCTAAAAGTATTTATCGCGAAAGGTTTTGCGGGCGCATCAATCAGCCAAATCGCTAAAACCGCGGAAATTAATCAAAGTCTTATCTATCATCATTTTCAGTCTAAAGAAGATCTATGGGTGTGTGTGAAAAAATATTGCATTGATGGGGCGACAAAAGACTTCCGGCCTGTTCGTCATGACACCTTGGAAAATTTTGTACATGATTTAGTTGAGGTGCGTTTTTCTGTTTATGCGAAACCTAACATGCGCATGCTGGTTCATTGGCAAGCCCTGGAACCAAATACCTCTCAATTTTATGCACCTAGTATCATGCCTCACCCGCTGTTTGATATACCTGAACACATACGAGCGCTACAGGTAAGTAAACTTGTGCGGTCTGATCAAGATTATCAAGTATTATCAGGGGTCGTTTTTGGACTCGCATCTTACGCATTTTTTGATTTTGCCAACTCGTATAATCTTTCAAAAAATCAAAGAGACTCTCATAAAAAACTTATTTGTGACATTTTAATTCAAAGCCTAAAACCGCAGGATAAGTCCAATGGGATCAAATAATATTTTTTTTGATGAAAATTTCACAAGATATAAGTTGATTAAATCCAACCCAGGAAAAATTGCTTGTAATTGGCTCTTCCTTCCCGGCGGTCCAGGAATTGATTCTAATTATCTATTACCCCTAGTCAAAGAGATTGAGGTTGATGGCAACTGTTGGGTAATAGATTTTTTATTGAATGGTTCGAATCTCCAAGATAACACTGGACTTGATCCAGATAAGATATACCGAAAATGGGGCGATTATTTTCTTGCTGCCATGAATAAATTTGATAATCCTATTCTTGTTGGTCATTCATTTGCTGGTTATTTTCCTTTATTTTTTCCAGAGCTAGAGAAAATATTAAAGGGTTTCGTGATTTTAAGCACAGCCCCCATTCCTCCTACTTTACCTACATTAAATATTGATAAATTTGAAAAATACGCAAAAGAAAATAATTTACCTTTTGCGGCCAATGCGGTTAACGCATTTTTAAGCGTACCAACACTTAACACCGCAAGAGAACAGTACTTGGCGTTGGTGCCTTATGCATTTCCAGAAGACACGCGTGCACAAGGAATCAAGTTAATAGAAAGTCTTTTTATTAATGTTGATACAGCCTATTGGTGGATTACCAAGGGCTCTAAAGCATATTCAACAATCAATTGGATTCCAGAAAAAATACCTGTATTGATTCTTGGTGGTACTCACGATTTCATTACACCCTTATCACTATTTGAAGAAGACAGGCGGTTTCATCGGAATAATATTGAAATTGTTAATATTCCAAATGCAGGTCATTTTCCCTGGATTGAGCAACCCATTTTTATTAAAGATGCTTTTGCTCATTTTTCGACAAATAAAATTTATAAGAGTTAATCAATATGTCCATTTTAACCATCGTAAAAATGGGAAATCCTCAACTGGCTTCTGTGTCATCTCCCATTGAAAATTTTTCAACGCGAGCCCTTTATGATTTGATACAAGATATGCAAGATACCAAGCAAGAAAAAGGTGGGGTTGGTATAGCTGCTCCTCAAATAGGCCATAATAAACGCGTCATTATATTTGGATTTGAATACAGTGCGCGGTATCCTAATGAAAAACCAGTGCCTCATACTATTTTAATTAATCCTATTATTGAAATTTTATGCGATGAAATGGTAGATGGCTGGGAAGGCTGCTTAAGTGTGCCGGGACTGAGAGGTCTGGTACCTCGCTACAAAAAAATCAAATACAGTGGTTATGATCCAGAGGGTAGCCCTATTTCACGGATTGTTGAAGGATTTCACGCAAGATCAGTACAACATGAATGTGATCACCTTGATGGTGTTCTTTTTCCAGAAAGAATAAAAGAGTTTCGTTACTTCGGCTATGAAGACGAATTAAAACTGGCTATGCCAGAATTGGCCAATATCCCCATAAAAAAATATATAGAAGTCAAAGAATAATAAAATAGGAATAAATTTTATATGAAACTCATATAACAGGTATAACAATAAATCCCTCAGGGCCTGCCACAATGGCACAGTTATTTTGCATTTTCGTGTGCCGATGTCTCCTTAGAAAGGGTAATATTTTCAATGGTAATCACCGATTTTTCTGCTCTGGGTTTAATTTTAAAAATGCTATCGTAAAAATAATATTCCGATTTGTACTCGAAAAGTAGAAGGGTTTCATTTGATGTATTCATTTGCAACGCGTGAAGCCGACCCAGGAATACGCGACAATATCAAAGAATATCAAAGCGCATTTATTCATATGGGCGATCATTGTTATGGGCTCGTGCGGGATATTTATGAACGTTATTCGGGGGGTATAATCCTCCTGTATTGAATTCAAGCAATTTTCCAGAACAAGTAGGACGAATAGGAGACCAGGATGTTTAGTGTAGCGCTGAATAGAAAATTGATAACCGGGGGGCTCGTTGGAAATGTGATGGAGTTTTTCGACTTCATCGTTTACGTCTATTTGTCAAAGTATATTATGGCGAATTTTTTTCCGCACGAAGATCCTTTTGTGTCAAAGCTTTTAATGTTTAGTGTCTTTGCCAGCGGATACCTAACTCGACCATTTGGTGCGATGCTTTTTGGTCATATTGGCGACAAGTATGGTAGAAAAATTGCGTTAATTCAATCGATTATTATAATTACGGTTGCAACGGCTTGTATAGGACTATTACCAACTTACGCGGAGATTGGTTTGATGTCTTCATTGTTGCTACTGCTCTGTCGATTAGTACAGGGATTTGCGGTAAGCGGGGAACAAAGCGGGGTTGCCGTCTATCTTTCCGAAAGCATGGGTTCTGGTAAAAATGGTTTTATTGGTTCACTCGTTTTAGGCAGCTCATATTTTGGTGTTTTATTGGGTCTGGTAACGTGTTTAGCGGTGTCTTCTTATTTGCCAGAACAAGAGATGTTTCGTTTTGGTTGGCGGATCCCGTTTCTATTGTCTATTTTTCTTGGGTTAGTTTCTTTAGTGCTTCGGGTAAGTGGGGCAGAATCCGTAGAATTCAAAAAGGTTCAAGCTGAAAACAAACTCAGCCGAACGCCTGTAAAAGATGCCTTTAAAAATCAATGGCGTGATATCGTGTTAATGATATTTTTAGTCATGGGCTTATCTGTGCCAATTTATATGTATACTATTTATATTCCGAATTACATTTCGGAAATTGCGAACTTTGGCAGCCAAAAGGGGCTGATTTTCTCGACGGTTGCTTTGGCTTTTATCTCTATTTTAGTCCCAACAGTAGGGCGCGTCGCCGATAAAATAGGGAATGAAAAATTGTTGTTCCTTGCCTTAAGCGCTTCTTTTGTTTTTGGATATCCCATTTTTTACATGTTATCTTTGGGCACACATCTTTCAGTGATTTGTGGATTGTTAATGTTGGGCATAATTGTCTCTTCAATTGCTGCCCCTATATTTGGGGTTTTGCTGAAAGTTTTTCCCACGCAGTTAAGGTATACGAGTGTTTCATTTGTATTTAACACCAGCATGGCTCTTTTTGGGAGTACCGTGCCTATTATTTCTATTTCGTTAATTCAATATTTTGGAGACAGGACGTTTCCAGGTATTTATATGGCGTTTTCTGGGTTGACAGGCGCTACGGCGTTGTATTGTGCCTATTATAGAAATATTTCTGCAAAACAAAGTCCGTTGCTAAGAAGTATTGGGATATGACGCTCATTGATATTGTGAAAGCGGGAAATCCGATTTTGCAAGCAGTTACAAAACCCGTTACGAATTTTGGTTCAAAAGCGCTTATGGAAACCCAACCAATAAAAATTCGGACGTGAAGCCACCGCGCCACAATCTCTAATAAGCCCAATAGTCTATACTATTGGGCTATATACATCTATATGAATTTATGGTACATTTAGTACATTCATCTCTTATTTTTAAATATGTTAGAAAAATGGTAGAATTAGCCAGACAGTGTCTGGCCGATTGTAGCCTTTGGAGCCAAAGTGAAATTTAAGGAACTATCAAAATCAATACAAGATATTCACCTAGCTTTTGCAAAACAAGCCGGTCGCTCTGTTAATATGGCGCTCACTATGCGAAACTGGCTCATTGGTTTATATATTAAAGAATACGAACAAAAAGGGCTAGATCGTGTTAAATACGGCTCCAATACCATAACTTTATTAGCGGATGAGTTACAAAAAGAGAAAATTCCTTCTACAGCTTATACAAGCCTTAAGCAGTACAGACAATTTTATGATCTTTATCCCCAAATTGGCCAGACAGCGTCTGGCCAATTAAAAATACTAGTTCAAACGAAAGAGCTCCCAGCTGCAATTGGCAAGACACTGTCTGGCCAATCAAAAGCAAACAAAAAAATCCAAAAACCTCAGGATATCCCTACATTATCACCCGAAAAACTTATTACTTCCCTATCCTACAGTCATTTTGTAGAGCTAATGAAAATTGAGGATCCACTCAAACGTAGTTTCTATGAAATTGAGAGCATACATGGTAATTGGAGTTCCAGAGAGCTACGACGTCAAATAAGTACTTTATACTACGAACGTTTAGGTCTTTCAAAGAATAAAGCGAAGCTAACAAAAATGATTGCTACAGGCACTTCCGCTCATGATATTCAGGACGTTATTCGGGAACCATACGTTTTTGAATTTGCAGGCGTGAAGCATGAGGAAGTCAATGAAGCAACTGTTGCAAATGCGTTACTGAGACAATTAAATTCATTTTTTTTAGAAATGGGTCGGGGCTTTTGCTTTGAGGCAAGTAACAAAAAAATATTGATTGGCGATCAATTTTATTTTATTGATTTGGTTTTATATCATAGAATTCTCAAATGCCATTTTTTAATTGAATTAAAAATTAATGAGCTTAACCATGAAAATGTAAGTCAATTGAATACATATGTAAATTATTATAAAAAGAACGAAATGCACTCAGGAGACAATCCTCCCGTAGGACTTCTGTTGTGCACGGAAAAAAATGAGGCATTAGCTGAATATGCATTAGGTGGAATAGATAATAAATTATTTGTATCTAAATATCAATTAGAATTACCAACTAAATCTGAAATCAAAAAGTTTTTAGAAAAGAAATTAAAAGAGTTACCTCAAAGCATACTTCCTGTTGAACAAAAGAAATTTAAGCGTAAAAAAATTAGATAGGAAATACAATGAAAAAACATCCTATCCCTAAACCCATATTTGATACTTTAAATAAGGTGTACGAATCACTTAATTCCAAAACCAATAATGACATTTTTTCAAGTAGTGATCTTGAAGCGGCGTTAGATTTTCTCAAACAGTATAGTGGGAATAATGCAACCTTTGAATCGTATAGACGTGAAATTGAAAGATTAACTCAATGGTCTTGGCGTATTGAAAATAAATCAATATTAGAATTGAAAAGGCAAGATATTGAAAATTATATTACATTTTGTCTCAATCCTCCAAAATCATGGATTGGTACAAAAAAAGTTTCTCGGTTTATTGAGCGAAACGGCTTAAGACTATCGAATTCAAAATGGCGGCCTTTCGTTGCGACTGTCAGCAAACAAGATTTCAAAAAAGGTGACCGTCCAGATAAAAATAATTATCAATTATCGCAAAAATCGCTTCGCGAAATATTTACTGTATTAGGGAGCTTCTATAATTATTTATTGATAGATGAAAAAATAACTGCTAACCCAGTTGCGCTCATTAAACAAAAAAACAAATATTTCCAAAAACGTCAGCAACAAGCTACGGTCATGCGTTTATCAGAGAAACAATGGCAAACCTGCATTGAAGTAACAAGACAATTAGCAGATGAAAATCCTGAAAAACATGAACGAACACTATTTATTTTATCCGCATTGTATTTGTTGTATTTACGTATTTCTGAGTTAGTATCCAGTGATCGTTGGACTCCCATGATGAAGCATTTTTATAAAAAAACTGATGCTTCATGGTGGTTTAAAATTGTCGGAAAAGGTAATAAATTACGTGAAATTGCGGTCAGTGATGATATGCTTTCTGCCTTAAAGCGCTATCGTGAAAAATTGAGCCTCACTCCTCTACCCTCACCTAATGAAAAAAACTACCTTTTGCCCAAAGAAAAAGGTAAAGGATCAATGACTGACTCACGTTACATTCGAAGACTAGTTCAACACTGTTTTGATAAAACTGTTAATAAGCTTCGGGAGGACAAATATTTCTCGGAGGCAGATGCTATGGAATCTGCAACTGTACATTGGCTTAGGCATACCGGCATTTCAGACGATATCAATAAACGAGGCCGTCCTGTTTCTCATGTGCGTGATGATGCGGGACATAGTTCCAGCGTTATAACAGATAGATACAATGACATTGAATTAAAAGACAGGTATAAATCTGCAAAAAATAAAAAAATAAAATCAACCTAGATTAATTATTCAATATAGAATTTATTCAACTAAAGAAAAATTTTTGCTAAGTGAGCATTTATGAAAAAAATTAATGTTGATATATCGCTACGTCCTATTAGATTTGGATTTGTAGTTAATCCTACCGATAGTAAAAGTTTATTAGAAATATTTCGTATTAACACTTGTCTTTGGGGTGGAATGTATAATCCAATTATTCCTTATTTTAAAAAAATTCCAGAATGGTGGGAAAGAGATGGTTACAAATTTGAGAATGCAGATCAAATAATAAATGGGTATTTAGATTTCTTTGAACCAGATTTTATTGTAGAAGCCGAAAAGGGCATAGCCTCATGTTTAAATTATGAGCAAAATAGAGTTCTTCAATTATCTGATCTCCTGATAAATGATACCGAAAAAAATCATAGATATGGATTGAGTGTGACGGAAGTCTATCAACATTTGTATAGAAATGAATTTCAATTTATTCATAAGAGAAAACCAAATTTCATACATATTCGACCAAGTAAAGATATCAATCTTTTTAGTGCTTGTATTTTTGGAAGTTTTCCACAGCATAAAAATGTAAATTATTATGAGAGTTTTTATAAAGAAGTATTTTCACCCCAAGAAATTCATCTCGATGGTAATAAATTAAAAGAACTATATGAATCTGAATATTGGTGTCCACTCAAAATTACCAGCGCAAATATTCAAATAAAAAATAATTATCGAATTGATCCATCTCTTATCATTTTAGATGCAAATAAGCCGTATGATCTAATTGATTTTTGGAATTTGAGAACCATTACGAATAATATTTTAGCAATTCCTATGCAATGGTTAGAGAATATATCTGATTTTTCAAAAGAATTTATCATAAACAATTATCGCCCTTTACCAAACAATCCTAATGGAGTGATGATTCATCCAACAGTTATATTTTCTCGTTCGATAAAGGAATCTAAGGCACATGAATTATTCAAGAACCATATTCAGGTAGATAAAAAAGGTGCAAATACCTTACAAATCTGGTATCCACCAATTTGGCGTTCTACACCAGAACATACTATAAGAAAAACTAGAGCTACTCTTTGCTCAAGTAAAAAAGAATTGGAAGTTTCTATTGAAGAAAATCAAACTGACATTAAATTTGAATTAATGTCTCCAGAATTTATTACAAATAGACATAATGTCGGGCATAGATGGGCTAATAGTATAAGGCTTACTGAGCAAAGTAATGAAAATCAACTTGCTCTTGTATTCCCAACTGATTATAAACGGTCTACTTTACTTAATATTAGTTTTGCTGAAATAATTATTTCAAGTACTGAAGGATTTATAGTATTTCCTAAATTATTTGATAGTCACGCATACTGGAGACTTCAAAATGGCGATGTAGCGTTTGCAAATTGGTTTAAAGAAAAAGATATTCAAATTAACTTATCTAAATCAGGAAGGTCTGCTCAACAGATTATACAAACATTAGGAGGCTTCTTTCATCTTGATAGTATTGCCAATCAAGAAATAATACTACTATTAGATAATTTAGCAAAAAAACAGAATAAATGTGCGACATATCATAAATTTTATAATGAAGGGATTAAAAAAATTGTTAAACGTGATCAATTGAAATATAGATATTTTGAAATTTTAGTAGACCAAAAAGTGGTTGAATTAGGTCTTGAAGTTAAATGCTCGCTATGCGACAGCTGGAATTGGTATAAATTAAACAAACTTAATGCAACAATAGATTGTGATTTTTGTTTGAAATCATACAAATTTCCCGTAAAAAATCCGCTTGAAACTAATGAAATTAGGTGGGCTTACCGAGTGATTGGTCCTTTTGCTATGAATAAATTTGCAGATGGAGGATATGCAACAGCACTTTCATTACGTTTTTTTGGCAGTGTTTTTTCTACCGGCCTTCCACATGCAGGAATAACTTGGTCAACTGGTATGGAGTTATTATTTTCTGATAAAACACGAATTGAATCGGATTTTTTAATTTGGTATCAAAGAAAATCGATTTTTTGTCTTAATTATCCAACTGAATTTATTTTTGGCGAAACAAAAAGTTTTGGTAAAGAATCATTTGGCAAAAAAGATATCGCACGAATGAAAATATTAGCAAAAAAATTTCCTGGAAGTATTTTAGTCTTCTCAACCATGAAAGATAGCCTATCTAAATATGAAATTCAACAAATTAGAAAACTAGCAGAATGGGGAAGAAAACATATAAAAAATCAAAGAACAACTCAAGCCCCGGTAATTATTTTAACTGGTACAGAATTATTTTCAGAAAGATTTTTAAAAATATCATGGAAAAATAAAGGAGGAAAACATGAGAAATTAGCAGAACTTCTCAATCATGATATTAAACAATTAGCAGATTTAACCCAACAACTGTATCTTAATATGCCCTCATACTTTTCTTGGATGGAAGAAAAACATGATAAACATAGGAGTAAAACTAAAACATAATTATTATTTTCACACTCATAGAAATGAACAGGTATATATTTAGTTTAAAAAATCTGCACAATAGTATTAAACGAGGAACAATAAGGATGTTCAATATAATCTATAAATTGCTCCTCGAAAGTTGGCAATAGTTTAACCAGATAATTAACATAAAAATCTATAGTAGCAGCTTTAACTCTTCTGTCATAATCCGCATCAATTTCTAAATTGGCTCCTGGGAAACATCCAATAATGATAGCAGAGAAAAACGTATCTTTACTGACAGAAACAGAAATAAACTGGCCTCAACCCATTCCATTAATCCATGAATATGAGCAATCACTTCCCTATCCTACTCAGTGTTTGCCAAATCTGGTTCGGGAAGCTGTTATGGCTTATCACCAATACGGAAAACAGCCTCTTTCATTGATCGCATGTAGCGCGCTTTCGACTGTTTCATTAGCTTGCCAATCATTAGCTAACGTAGCGCGAGATCGGTTATTGATTAGCCCTATTTCTCTTTACTTCTTGCTTATCGCAGAAAGTGGCGAAAGAAAGAGCAGTGTCGATCATGCCTTTAGCCAAGCTATTCGACAATGGGAACAAAAGATTAGAAAAAAATTAGCGCCTCACGTACAGTTAACCAAAACATTACACCAAAGCTGGTTTGCTGAAAAAATGGGGATCCTCAGTCAAATTCGTCGAAATACTCTAACGGGTGAAAATATTGCCTCTTTAGAAGCCCAGCATATAGAAATCATGAGCAGAGAACCACAGATTCCCTTAATTCCTGAGTTATTTTTTGAAGATATCACGCAAGAAGCTCTTGCTTTACAACTCACCGAAGGTTGGCCAAGTGCATCCCTGTGGAGCGACGAAGGCGCGCTAGTTCTTAATAGTCACAGTATGCAAAATAATATCGCAAAATTTGTCGCGCTACTGAATCGTCTTTGGGATGGAAAAGCTTTCGCTTCACATCGAAAAACTTCAAAAAACTTAACCGTCGCCAATAGACGTCTTACCGTTAGCCTCATGCTACAACCGATCATTCTTCAACAAATGCTGTCTAAAAGCGATGGTGTGAATCGACAAAGTGGGTTCATGGCGCGAAGCTTAATGGCTTTCCCCGACAGCTCTATGGGCGAACGTTTTTATCAAGAACCTCCGGAATCACAAGAAGCATTATCACATTTTCATCAGCGAATCATTGAATGTCTTGATGCGTCACTCTCACTAGATATAGATGGATGTCATGAAATACCTGTCTTGAATTTTTCTAATCCAGCAAAAGCAGCTTGGATTTCATTTTTTAATGAAGTTGAAGCCGATTTATCCGATAAATGGTCTTCAATTAAAGACTTTGCAAGTAAAGCTGCTGAAAACACAGCTCGGTTATCCGCACTTTTCCATTTGTTTTCAGGTAAAGACGGTCAGATTAGTCGTGAAATAATGGAACAGGCCATTTCAATCATTCGTTGGCACCTTTGTGAAACAAGACGCATCTTCTATGCCAAACCAAAATCAAACCTGCATGTTGATGCTATCAAATTGTTAGGCTGGATCACTGAAAAAAGCTTTACCACAACAACACCGCGCTTTCTTCAACAATACAGCCCGCTTAGAGAGAAACAAAGAAGAGACAAAGCTATCCAAATGCTTATGGATCATCACTATCTCAACGAAACAAGGATTGATGGTAAAACAGCTTTATTGATAAACCCGCATATAGCCTACTCCAAAATGTAGAAATAATATTTTATTTGAATAGTTGACTAAACATGCCAACTGCAAAACCGGCATTTTTCCCCATGCGAAATAATAAGAAATTCAAATTGACCTTTTTATTAAAAATGAATGCACCCACAAAATCCGTTGGATAAGCCAGAAGCAATATAGGCCAAAAACAAAAAAGTGTGGCGATACAAATCCAATATATAACTTTAGGTTTAGGGGTTTGTAATTCTGACGATTCAAGCCGGTACGTTGCTTCCTTATTACTTAAACGACTCAAGTACCAATAGCGAATCATGATAAGTGTCACTAACCATAGATATATTAAAACTACCATTTTCAACATGGGTTCATTCTCCAGCTATGTATTATCAATAGCCATATCAATTCAATCAGAGTTCAATTGTCAATCGCAATACATGCGGTCATCAATTCCTTTAACAAACGGCAAAGTTTCCTAGGCTGAAATGGCATAAGTTTCTCTTTACCACATGCTTTCATCAATCTATCGTTGGCCAATGCTTCATAAACAAACCATAATATTTTTGCTATTGCAAAAGCATCTAATAAGCGGCTCTTAGACTCAAAAATCATATAATGATTGAGACAAGCATCCATAAGCTGCAAATGCGTATCATCTTCTAGTGAATGATGTTTTTTTACCACATACAAACAGTTTATTAATGAAAAAAATGGATGTGAAATCGCTATTTCACCTAAATCAATGATTGTAATATCTCGCGATATATCGGATATAAGTGTGTTATTATCATTCAAATCAGGTTGGACAATGCTGGATTTGATCGCATAGTCGGATAACTTTTGACATAACCTGGAAACCTTTGGATGTATTTTTTCTAATTCACTAATTTCATTTTCTGATAGTCCATCCTCTATCAATATCTCTTTTTGTGAAAGCAATTGCATATATAAATCAGGCAATTTATCTAATCGCCAATCAGGCACACCCATATCAAGAAAAATATTAACATGATCTGCAACGACTAACTGCATTGATGTAAATTGATCAATAGCCCTGCCCAACAATGTTGCGTCAAATTGCTTTTTCAGAATTTCTCGCAATGGCCTGCCCGCATCTTTCATTAAAAAACAATTTAATGCAGCATTATGTGCGATCACTTCTGGGACAGAGACATGAAATTGATCATGCAAAATCTGAATAATGCTAGCCTCCAATCCAAGCAGTTTTGGCGTGTGCTTCAAATAAATGTAGCCATCAGATGTTGCAAAGCGAACCACATAAGACCAAGGTGTATTTTGCACATTTTCTGGGTGATTGCTTTTTAGTGTATATCCTTGGGATGAAAGAGTGTTGCAACTCCATTGGATAATTTCTTTACTCAGATTGTCATTTCCTGCCACAGGTTCAATTGTCATGTCACTTCTCTCCTACGCCATCAGTTACGATGCTGGAAGTCACCGTACCGTTATTATTATTGTCATCCTAACCGTTTGCTACATTGCTACATTTGCTACATCAAATGATATGAACAAGCACCATACCCATAGTTATCCACAGAAACCGTTAACATCTCTTCGGATAACCTGTTGGCAAGTGATGCAAATGCGCCTGCCTAAAGCATCATTGTCATATGATTATAAAAAATCCATCTCATTATCGTCTCCAACTTCTTTTTCATGCCCATCTTTGTCTGACAATTTAGACAAATCCACATCTAAGCCATAAAACAAATCGCTAAAATCTTCTTTAGCTTCCGGTTTTTTATCCAATCCATAAAATAAATCCGCATACCAATCGGGAACATCTTTTTCTGGCTTATTTTGCAAATCAAGCTCAACTTCAGGATCATCCGTCATACGTTGCGTGAGTTCCTGCAACAATTCAGGATTATGTGTCTCTACATCACGACGTAGCGCCGCCATATCTAAAATAGTATCATGAGTAGGATTTGGTTCGACGTGATAGTTTTCAAGTCTTAACAACGCTTCTGAATCAATACCGCGACTATAGGCAAATTCACGTGTTACATAATCGAGCGAACAGTCTTTACTCCTTTCACGCGACAAGGTAGACACCATCGCATCATAAGTCGGAAATTCTTCCCTGCTCCAAAATAGCTCAGTATTTTCACGATGCCGCGTCATGCCTACGTAAGTCGAATGACGATCCAAATAAGGTGAAACAAGTGTGAATGACCGATCAACTGTAACACCTTGTGCTTTATGAATGGTCGCCGCATAGCCATAATCCAAATCATTATAGCGATCCAATGAAAATGTCTCGTGATACAGTTTATCTGACCCATCTTTACAGAAAGCCACCTTAAGAGATTGATCATCAATCTCAACAATGGTTCCTAAGGTGCCATTTTTAACACCCAGATCACGGTCATTTCTAAGAAAATAGACACGATCACCTTCCGCAAAAATGCGCTCTCCCCTTTCAGTCTTTATTAAATAACCATCATCTAATTCACCCAGCGATTTTCGAATGGAACGCGCCATTTCATTTAACTCTAGAACATCTTTTCGAGTATAGGCCAGCATGAGCTGAGTTTTTTCACTGTCAGAAATTCGAGCGTCGTTCCATTTATCCACCAATGCTTGCTTGGCTTCTAACTGTGTAGAAAATTCATGCACACTATCATGTGCAGCATATTGACAAATGGCATCAGCAGTTTTTGCAGTGGCCAATTGAACCGTGGCATCTTTCTGCCAAGTTTCGTTTTGTCTCCAGATTTCCGTTAATTCGAAATAAGAAGTTCGATCACTGATAACACGGAAAGCGGGACCTGCTTGAATGGCTTGCAATTGTTCCGGATCACCGACTAGCACAACTTTAGCACCCTGCTCTGCTACATGCTCTAACACTTTTGCCATCAGGCGTGAATCAATCATGCCTGCTTCATCGATCACCAGAATATCTTTAGAGGATAATAACTCTTCGCCCCTATCCCAATAATGAAAGCGGCTTGCAAGCGTTCGAGACTCTATACCACTACTACCCTGTAAGTTCTCCGACGCAATACCTGATAAGGTTGCCCCAAGTACGCGATAGCCAGCCTCCTCCCATACTTCTTTTGCCGCACCGAACAACCGGCTTTTACCCGTACCTGCAAATCCAATCACGCATTTAAGGTCACCTTCAGATATCACAGCATCAAGAACACGACTCTGCTCCGCGGAAAGTGCGTGCTTAGCTACAATAGATTCCTTATCAACACCCTCTATCCCATGACCTTCGATGCCATACAATGTTTTAGCATGGTTCACCATGTCCG
>JABDBK010000021.1:0-4066 GCA_013288655.1 Gammaproteobacteria bacterium
CCTATGATTTTTATACTTTATACGCCTATTGTTATCTTGCAAAAATTAACTGGCTTTAATATAAAGCCATTAGTGGGTCTTTATATTATTCTTTTGGCTTTTATATCATTAGCTCTTTGCCATGCATTACTCAAAAATATTTTATTAAAGGAAGACTCCTATTTAAAAAGCGCCATTATTCTTGCGCTCATAGGTATATTTCTCATTGTTCCTACAAGTGATTTTGGGCAGCGAGAGCATTTGTTATGTATACTTGGTATGCCCTATGTATTTGCTGCTGTGGTCAGAGCTAAAAATAACACTATTTCTGTGATGCAAGCGAGTCTTATTGGTCTCATGGCCGGGTTGGTGTTTTCCTTAAAGCCATTTTTTTTAATACCTATTGTGTTGATCGAATGTTATTTGATGGTCGCGAGGAAAAATATCAAGAGTTGGATGAGAATAGAGTCTTTGCTAATGTTGTGTGTGATGATAGGGTATATAACTTATGTTTTTATGTATCATCCTTTATATTTCGATGTATTAATGCCGCTGATTTCGCAATTTTATTTCATTGGTAATGAAGAAAGTTGGCATACTATGCTTTTTAAGCCAAGAGTTATATTCTGTTTTGCCATTGTTGTATATTATTTATTATTTTTTAGAAAAAATCATTTTCATGAATTATCTCGGGTCTTATTTTTGTCACTTGTTGGATTTATCCTAGCGTTTATTGTTCCACGTTCGGCATGGGGTTATCATGTATTGCCAGCATACAGTATTGCGCTCATTTTAACTGTTATTTACGTTTACTCCATGTGGTCGGAGGATATAAAGCGATATACACTTAAGAAAAAAGAAGTTATTTTTATTATTGCTGCAAGTTTTGCTATGCCTGTAATGATTTTTTCTAAAGAGGTTGATCACATTATTCGTTTTGCTCAATTTGAAGATATTAATGCATTGAGAGCAAAAATTAAAACCATGCCATATCATTCCATTTATTGTTTTTCTTCAATGACAACGGGTCTTTGTTTTCCACTTGTTACCATGAATAAAAAAGCATTTGCCGGCAGATTTCCTTTGTTTTGGTGGGTCAGAGGACTAAGAAAGATGGAAAATAAATACGGCTATAACAATTTACCTGTGAATATGTTACGCGATAAAAATTTTCTTATTGATTCCTTAGCGTATGATTTAAATCATTATCAACCCGAGTTAATTATTACATTCAAAGAAGATGAAAGATTATTTCTGCCTAAGGGGTATGATTATCCTGCTTATTTTTCAGAGCGAGACGATTTTAAGAAAGCATGGTTACATTATCAATTATTAGATAATATAGGTTCATTTAAGCTATATCGAAGAACTTAAGCAACATCAGACGTTGCAAATAGACGTTTGCTAAAAGTGATGTTTTTGTGGAGTAGGTAATTGGGTATTAACATGAGTGCGGTCGTGAGAATACGCGCAGTCATTTTGTCAAGTGTAAATAGATTGATGAGGATGGCTATCACTCCCATGCTAATCATTAAGGAAGACAAGGTAAGTATGATATAGATAGAATATTGTGAACCCAGGCTTTTAGATTTACATTGAAACGTTATAAATTTATTGGTAAGAAAATGATAGATCCCTGCGGGAATATAAGCACTCACAAGTGCAATTTCATAATGAAAGCCGAGTTTATTTACGGCGAACCAAAATATTCCCCAGTCAATCATGGTGGCGGTTGCGCCTATAAAAAAATAGGCTAGAAATTCATTCCATTTAATAATTGAGGTTAGTTTCATAGGGTTACCATAAACGAGCTATGATGTGATACAATACTGACTTTTTTAACATTATTGGCCTTATGATACAACCTATTTATTTAGATTATGCAGCCACAACGCCAGTTGATCCACGCGTAGCAGCTAAAATGGCCCAATACCTCATGTTGGATGGCGGTTTCGGTAACCCTGCATCAGTACATGTATTTGGCCTCGCTGCTAAAACGGCTGTGGATACGGCTCGCGCACAAGTGGCTGATTTAATTCGAGCAGACCCGCAAGATATCATCTGGACCTCAGGTGCAACGGAAGCTAATAATTTGGCACTAAAAGGCGCTGCAATGCTCTATCAAACGAAAGGCAGGCATATTGTTACGGTTAAAACAGAACATCCATCGGTATTAGATACTTGTCAGCAATTAGAAAAAATCGGATTTACAGTGACTTATCTTACGCCATGTTCAAATGGTTTGGTCGATATAGCAGAACTCGAGTCGGTACTGCGTGCTGATACGATGATGGTTTCAGTGATGCATGTGAATAATGAAACGGGTGTTATCCAGGATATTAAAGCTATTGCTGATTTAACTTCTAGTCGCGGTATTTTATTCCATGTTGATGCCGCACAAAGTGCAGGAAAAATTCCATTTGATGTTTGTTCTATGCCGGTTGATCTTATGAGTTTATCAGCACATAAAATAT
Source organism: Gammaproteobacteria bacterium (assembly GCA_013288655.1). Classification (GTDB taxonomy): domain Bacteria; phylum Pseudomonadota; class Gammaproteobacteria; order DSM-16500; family DSM-16500; genus JABDBK01. The sequence goes on from JABDBK010000021.1 coordinate 2,454, forward strand.
ATGGTCCAAAAGGCATAGGTGCATTATATGTGCGGCGTAAACCGCGTGTGAGAGTCGCAGCACAAATACACGGCGGCGGCCATGAGCAGGGCATGCGTTCGGGTACTTTAGCGACGCATCAAATAGTAGGTATGGGAGAGGCTTTTCAGATAGCAAAACAGGAAATGCAGTCAGATGAACAAAACATACGATTACGGCGTGATCGTTTTTTGCAAGGCATAAGTGCCAGTCATCCCGTTACCATCAATGGCGAAATTTCAAGGTGTTATCCTGGTATTTTAAATATTCGTTTCCCCAGCATAAAAGCACTGGCCTTATTGCATACATTGCCCAATATTGCTTTATCGGTGGGTTCTGCCTGTTTATCAAAGGGTATAGAGCCATCCTATGTATTGCGAGCGATGGGTCAAACGGCGGAACAGGCGCATGGCGGGATACGGGTTTCTTTTGGGCGTTTTACGAAAGAAATTGAAATAAATCAAGCTATAGCGCAGATCGAACAATCTTTGATGTCTTTAACTGTATGATTATTATAAAAAAATTAAAATAATGCATAAAAAATACACTAGAGTTATACTTATTAAGTGTAAGCATCTTTGTGGGGTGATTTATGCCGAACAAAATGTTAAAAGACTATCTTGAAAATCATCATATTCACTATACAACTATTCCGCATTCTCCAGGTTTTACAGCTCAGGAAATTGCAGCATCGGCTCATATTTCAGGTAAAAAACTGGCAAAAACGGTGATTGTAAAAATCGGTGATCAACTTGCAATGGTGGTGTTGCCAGCGAACCATCATGTAAATTTTGCATCACTTAGAGAGGTCACAGGACAGACAAATATTGATTTAGCACGAGAATCCGATTTCAAATCAAAATTTCCCGAATGTGAATTGGGTGCTATGCCGCCGTTTGGAGATTTATATGGCATGCCTGTTTATGTATCGAATCATTTAGCGCATGATATTATTGTATTTAATTCAGGATCCCATGCAGAATTGGTGCAAATGAGTTATCAGGATTTTATGGATTTAGTAAAGCCTAAAATCATTACGACGCATTGAGTCGTTAGCGAGGTGTCGTTTTTTGGCAAGCTGCAACTATGTATCTTGCTTTTGATTTTAGGTTTATGCAATAATGGAATTACAATCCAAATTTACATAAAATAGAATTTATGCCATATTATCAAAGAGTTATTGAAAAAAAACTGAATGAATATCTACAGCATTTCTCCACTGTGGGATTAACGGGTCCTCGCCAATCGGGTAAATCGACTTTATTGCGCCACACATTACCTCATTATACCTATGTAACTTTTGATGATTTTCGTGTAGTCAGCTTGTTCCATACTGATCCACAACGATTTTTATCCACCTATAACAATAAAATCATATTTGATGAAGTGCAAAAAGTACCGGAGTTTTTTAATTACATTAAAATTGCAGTGGATAATGATAGAAGAAATAAAGGTAAATTTGTATTAACGGGTTCCAGTCAATTTTCACTCATCAAAAATTCTTCTGAATCCCTCGCAGGAAGAATTGGATTATTATCTTTATTGCCTTTTCAATTTTCGGAAATCTCTTATATCACCTACATGCCCTATCGTGG
>JABDBK010000021.1:4076-29140 GCA_013288655.1 Gammaproteobacteria bacterium
CAGGAAGAATTGGATTATTATCTTTATTGCCTTTTCAATTTTCTGAAATACCGCCCTTATTACGCAATGAATCGATTTTTAAAGGTGGTTATCCGGAGTTGATTGATGAGAATTATAAAATGTTTTCTGAATGGTTTTCATCTTATGTAGAAACCTATTTACATAAAGATATAGCCACGATAGGGCATGTAGGTGATATAAGAGATTTCCGAAAATTATTACAACTATTAGCCATCAATGCATCTCAACAATTAAATATGTCAAGGTACGCGACAGATATCGGTGTTGACGTAAAAACAATTAAACGTTGGATTTCTATTTTAGAAGCTTCTTATATTATTTTTCTTGTTCCACCATTCTATAAAAATTATGGAAAAAGAATTGTAAAAAGCCCAAAGATATATTTTTATGATACGGGTTTAGTTTCATTTTTAACAGGCATTGAAAATAAAACACAATTTGAAAAGGGGCCCATGGCAGGCAGCATTTTTGAAAATTATATGGTCAGTGAAATTTTAAAAAAAGAATTGCATCAAAAAACCATGGCCGAAATTTATTACTTAAGAACGTCCAATGGTGTTGAAGTTGATTTAATCATCGATAGGAAAAACCGAAAGGAATTTATTGAGATCAAAAATTCTCAAACATTTACACCCAGGATGATTGCAGCAATAAATGAATTTATGGAAGAAACTGACAAGGGGTATCTTATCTATAGGGGTGAAAATTTTGTTTATCCTCCACCTATTAAAATCATCAATTATAAAAATTATTTATCGGCCAATGATAATGACGTCATTGACGGCACGCATGAAGTATAGTAAAACCTACAATCATTAGGACGTATTAAGGGAATAAAAATAAAAGGTGATTCAGGATGTCGCTAGTTCGTTTTGATTTTAATTATACTCAAGCATTTGTATGGAGAGCAGAAAATACGGAAGCTAGATTGGTTTATACAGAAGAAGAGCTTTACGTAGATCAAGATTTGCTTAATAAAGATATTCCAAGAGTTGCTGTTTTTCCAAAAAATAAATACTCTCATGATACGAGTAAAGATTTTTTCAGCGCTTGGACTCATGTTAAAAAACCTTTTCCTTATAAACAGGGCGACATGGACGGAGGCTCGTTTGTGCAACATTTTTGGAATTATGTTGCTTTTATGAAAAATAATTTAAATTTACTTGAGAAGGACTCAAATTCTCATTTGCGATTTGGTTATGTAAGTGATGATGGAAAACGTTGTAGCATAGTGCTTATGTACTATAAAAATGATCCTTCAAAATGGATGGCATGCGTCACAAAAGATACTGAGAAGGATGCTTTTAATCAAAGACACGCAACTTTATTTATTCCTAAATATTTTTCGGACGAACTAAAAAGCACTCTGGAAAGTAATCAAGGAGCTCAAAGATTTTCAGAAAACGAAGCGGGCCATCAACTTGCAAATATTTTAGGTTCTAATTTGCTTGCAAAATCATTTAACACTTTCTTTGATGCTGAAGGCAAAGTGAATATCAAGAAAATTCAAAAATTTCAAAAAAGTGAATTAATAAAAGTAGGATATCGTTATGTCGAGGTTCCTAAGCAAAAACATCATTTTTTTGATACGGTAGGTGCAACAGCAGGTTGGTTTGCTGCTATGCCTACATTGGGGATTTTGCTTATTTTTGCGCCCTTGCTAGGTGTATTGATGGCTGCAGTCGTCGGCCTATTTTTTCTATGCTTTAGCAAAAGTTCAAATCAGCCCGTAAAGACGACTGTAAATACCTTAGCCGATATTCCACCAGAAAAACCTTCTGTGGACGGGGGATCGCATACACAGATGGCAAAGTGCGGCATACAAATTGCTCCTCCGGCTTCACCAAAGGTTGAATATAAAGAAAATGATAGAGATTATGACGTCTCACAGCTCTCACAAGGATGTTCTTCGCTGCCTGCTTCGACTTGCAAAGTAATGTGATCTATTCTGAATTGCTTTTTTAAAATATGGTTGATATTGAGATAATCAGCATCACTTAATTTTTGTTCTGGCATGACTAAATGTGCGGTCAGTGCAATTTCTTTAGTACTAAGCCCCCAAATATGCAAATCATGAACGGCTTTAACGCCAGGTAATTGCTGTAGATAAGCATGAACTCCTTGTTGATCAATATGATGAGGAACCGCATCAAGAATAAGTCTCACAGAGTCGCGTAATAAACCCCAGGTACCGATCAAAATAATAGTGACAATCAATAAGCCTACCAAAGGATCTAACCAGATCCAGCCGGTGTAATACATAACAATAGCTGACACCACAACACCAATAGAAATCAGTGCATCACCTAAAAGATGGATAAATGCACCCTTAATATTCAAATCATCATGTGCGCCTTTCATAAATAACATGGCTGTACCGCCATTGATGACGATACCAATCATCGCAACGACTATGATAATCATTTCATTTACATGAGCGATGTGCAAAAGTTTATAAATGGATTCATAGATAATCAACGCTGAAGTTGCGACAAGAATAAGCGCATTGCTGAGAGCAGCAAGAATAGTCGTACGTTTATAGCCATAACTATAACGTTTGCGTGCAGGCAATGTAAGCAGCCAGCTTGCACCCCAGGCAAGTATCAAACCAAAGACATCACCAAAATTATGCACGGCATCTGCCATCAAGCTCATGGAATTAGCGGCAAATGCATAAAAAATTTGGCATAAAGTAAAAGCCAAATTGAGTCCTACCGCAATACCAAATGCTTTGTTGAAAGATGACGGTGCATGACTGTGTCCGTGGTGATGATCATGATGCATAAGTTTAATCTCGTCTTAACTGGTCAGAGGTTGCAAGTGGAGTGGGATAACGTAATGTGACCCAATAACAGGATACTATAAACGTGATAATGGTCGCTGTAAGTATGACATGCATACTGTTCTCAGATACAAGATTTTTTTGAACGGCTAGAAAAATGACTAATAGTGAAAATTCACTGATTTGACCTAAGCGTACGCCTATTTCCCAGCCAATGGCTTTGGGTTCACCAAATAGTTTCAGCAGGTAGCAAAATACGACAGGCTTTAGTAATAACATTAAGATGGCGAGTAATGCTGCAGGCAAAATCACAATTGAAATAGCCCCAATATTAAAGCTCGCGCCTATGGCAAAAAAGAACATGACTAAAAAGAAATCGCGTAACGGTTTTAAACTTTCAGCAATATACAATGAAATGGGATGGGTGGCGAGCGTAACACCCGCGATGAAAGCACCTATTTCTCCAGATAATCCAATATAATGAGCAAGATCAGCGAGGCAAAGACACCAGCCTATAGACAGAATAAAAATATACTCATGGACTTTGTCAAATTTTAGTAAAAGTTTGGCTAATAAGTAACGCTCAAAGACATAGGCAACGGCTAATAAAAATGGAAAGCCTAACACGACAGGGAGAAATTCATGGAATGAAAACGCATGGTCTGAAAAAGCTTTTAAGAAAAGTAATACAGCAATTGCAATAATATCTTGCAGTAATAAAATACTTATCATCAACTCACCGATATGTTGATGATGTAAAATGGTGGTGGGCAATAATTTCAGTCCAATGATGGTGCTGGAAAACATCATGGCAATGCCAATGATAGTGCAATCAATCCATGTGTAGTGGAATAGATATCCCACAGCAAATCCCAGGATGAAAAAAATCCATGAGCTCACAAGTGCAATCCAGCTCATTTTACGCAATGAATGCAGCAAATCTTGCGGATGTAAATGAAGCCCAAGTAAAAATAATAAAAATAAAATGCCTATATCACCTGTTTGCTGGATTAACCTTGAGTCATTGACGAATTTTAAGCCCCAGGGACCTAAAATAGCTCCAAGTGCAATATAGGCTACCAACAGCGATTGACGTGTGTACAGCGCAAACGTAGAAAGAATAGCAGTCCCTGTGAAAATCAGGAAAATAATATGAATAATAGACTGCTCATAATTCATTAATCTTCCTCACTTAAAGAAACTAAAGTGGTATTTCCGCCCGAAGCAGTGGTATTGATGGAAATGGCACGCTCAACACACAAGCGTGGTAAATAATAAGGGCCGCCGGCTTTGGGTCCAGTGCCTGATAATCCTTCGCCGCCAAAGGGTTGTACACCAACGACTGCGCCTATCATGTTTCGATTGACATAGAGATTACCTACAGGCATACGGCTTTGTATGTGTTTAATGGTTGCATCAATTCGACTATGTATACCCATGGTAAGCCCAAAGCCCGTTGCAATGATAGCATCAAGTACTTTATCCAGATCTTTTGCTTGATAACGAATGACATGCAAAATAGGCCCAAACACTTCACCTTTTAAGATGTCTAACGACGCGAGTTCAAACGCTCTTGGTGCGAAGAAACTACCTTGCGGTAAATTTTTGATTGGCACCTGGTGAATAAATTTTGCTTCTTTATGCATTCTTTCAGAATGTTCTTCTAGCATTTTCTTAGCTGCTTCATCAATCACAGGACCAATATCTGTTGCAATTAAAGCTGGATCACCGACAGTCAGTTCATCCATCGCGCCTTTCAGCATGGTTAAAATTTGCGGGGCAATATCATCTTGTAAAAATAAAACACGCAACGCGGAGCAGCGTTGGCCTGCGCTGTTGAAAGATGATGCGATTACGTCAGTGACGACCTGTTCGGGCAGCGCTGATGAATCGACTATCATGGTATTTTGTCCACCGGTTTCAGCGATAAAGGGTACCAGGGGCCCTGGTCTATCGGTCAAAGCTTTTTGAATGGTTTTTGCAGTGTCAGTTGAGCCAGTAAACATGACACCTGCAATTCTTGTATCACTCGTGAGTTTTGCTCCCACCACAGAACCTCGTCCAACGATCAATTGTAAAACATCGTGAGGTATGCCTGCTTGATGTAATAAGCGCACGGCTTCGGCTGCAATCAGTGGTGTTTGTTCCGCGGGTTTTGCAATAACAGCATTGCCCGCCGCAAGTGCCGCAACTATTTGACCCGTAAAAATCGCGAGAGGGAAATTCCATGGGCTAATGCATGCAATAATACCGCGAGGATGTAAGGATAATTGATTAAATTCTCCTGTTGGGCCTTTTAATTCTTGCGGTTTAAAATCTATACGTGCGCGTGCGGCATAATAGCGGCAAAAATCAACGGCTTCACGTACTTCAGAAACACAGTCTACAATTTGTTTGCCGCCTTCCCGATTTAATAAGGTCATGAGTTCAGGCATATGTTGTTCAAATAAATCAGCAGCACGTTCTAGATAAGCGGCACGTTCTTCGACGGAGGTCTTGGCCCATGTTTCGCAAGCTTTGGCGGCATTAACGAGTGCTTGTTCGACATCATCAGGAGCAGCTTTGTAGACATGTCCTACGATATGTTGATGGTTTGCGGGTGATAAAACAGCTTGTGGTTCACCGTGAACGACTAAATCGCCATGGATAATAGAACCGCCTTTCCATGTATTTTTATCAGCTTTTTCCATGGCATCTTTTAAGGTTTGAAGGGTATGTTCATTCGAAAGATCCAGGCCTTTTGAGTTAAGTCGATTCACATGAGTATTCACAGCGTTCTCCAAAAGATATATGTTTTTCGGTAAAGGGATATGCGGATGCGGTATTTCTTTAAGGCGAGAGATTCTTTCTACCGGATTTACAATAAGTTTATCAAGCGATGTATGTTCATCAGCAATGAGGTTTACAAAATTGGTATTCGCGCCGTTTTCTAGTAGTCGACGTACCAAATACCCCAACAAATCTTTGTGCGTTCCTACGGGTGCATAAATACGACAAGCTATACCTTTTCCAACCATTTGATCGTAAAGAGGTCGGCCCATACCATGTAAACATTGAAATTCGAAATCTTTGCGTGTTCCAAGCATTTCTAACACTGCGGCAACGGAATAAGCATTATGTGTACCGAATTGTGGATAAAAACAATCAGGATACGATAAGATTTTTTTCGCGCATGCAATATAGGAAACATCAGTAGCATGTTTGCGTGTGAAAACAGGATAATTTTCTAACCCCAGTAATTGACTGACTTTAATTTCACCGTCCCAATATGCACCTTTAATGAGTCGTATCATGAATTTTCGTTGATGACGTTTTGATAGATCAGCCAGCCAGTCAATCACAAATGGCGCGCGTTTTTGATAAGACTGCACCGCAAGACCAAAACCTTCCCAACCGTTGAGTGCGGGATTACTGAATACAGCTTCTATGATATCAAGAGATAGCTCTAATCGTTCCGATTCTTCAGCATCGACAGTTAAACCTATGTTTTGTGTTTTAGCGGCGATAGCCAGCTCAAGCAATAAAGGTACGAGTTCTTTCATGACACGTTCGCGTTTAGCGACTTCATAACGTGGATGGAGTGCCGAAAGTTTTATTGAAATGCCGGGAGCATGAATCGGGCCTTGGTTTTGGGCTGTTTTGCCAATAGCCGCAATGGCATCTTGATAGGATTTGAAATATTTTTTTGCGTCTTCGGCGGTTTTGGCGCCTTCTCCTAACATGTCATAAGAATAACGATAACCGATGGCTTCAAGTTTTTTTGCACGTTCTAATGCCTGATCAATCGTCGTGCCCATGACAAATTGTTTACCCATGAGTTTCATGCTTTGTATGATGATGGGTCGAATAGCAGCTATCCCTAAGCGGCTCACTAATCGAGTCAATGTTGCGCTTAAATTTTGATCAGCGTTCAGTGTGGGAGCAAATATTTTCCCAGTTATAATAAGCGACCAGGTAGCGGCATTCACAAAAAGTGAATGCTTGGTTAAATGTTGATGCCAGTCAGGTGTTGACAACTTATCACTTATTAATCTGTCCATGGTGTAATGATCGGGTATACGCAACAATGCTTCGGCCAGGCACATTAACGCAATACCTTCCTCGGTTGAAAGATCGTATTGATTAAGAAATCCATTGATTCCACTTTGTTTTTTGCGTTGTTTTACATTTTCTTTGATTAAACTTTGAGCTCTATCATGTATGCGCTTTAAAGCGTCATCACTCAACGCCGCTTCCTGTAAAAGTGCTTTTACTCTACTGGCTTCATCGGCGCGATACGCAGTCGTGATCGCGGTTTTTAAGGGGTCTTGCCTGGTTAATGAATCACTTATCATCATAGTACTGTATTTCCACGTCTATTGTGTTAATAATATGCCCTAAGTATATTAATGAGGATATGATTTTGCCACAAAAACTCAAACATTTTAGTCTAGCTAGTCGTTTCCGTGGTCTTTTGCCTATAGTTGTTGATGTTGAAACCTCTGGTTTAAATCCGGCTACCGATGCTTTATTGGAAATAGCCGCAGTATCCATTAATATAGATGATCAAGGCAAGTTATTTTCTGAAAAGACCTATGCGTATCATGTCGAACCCTTTTTAGGCGCGCGATTCGATCTTGAAGCTTTGGAAATCACCGGGATAGATCCTGGTTATCCTTTGCGCTATGCAATTCCTGAACAACAAGTTTTGCATAATATTTTTACAATCGTGACTGACTTGTTAGTGCAAAGTAAATGTAGACGAGCGGTGTTAGTGGGGCATAATGCATGGTTTGATTTGGCTTTTATTCAAGCGGCGATTAAACGTTGTCATTTTAAAACAACCCCATTTCATTCGTTTACTTCTTTTGATACAGCAACTTTGGCGGGGGTGACGCTAGGTGAAACAGTATTGGCCAAGGCTTTACGCAAAGCCAAGATCCCTTTTGATGTAGACAAAGCTCATTCAGCGATTTATGATGCTGAAAAAACGGCGGAGTTGTTTTGTTATATGGTGAATCGGATAGCGGTGAATAATTAAGGAGAATATTAATGTTTAGTGGTAATAACGTTTCTTTAGATTTAGTAAAAAATGCAAAAGCGGTTATTTCAGAAGAAATATTTATGAAGGAAGAAGGAGTAGTTTGTTTATCTACGAAGCAAGGGAAGATTTTTATTGGCGTTATAGACTCTAGCCACATCTCTAAAATTTCTGAACTTATTCTTAATTTCAAGAAGACTGGTAAAATAGATAGTTCTGTTTCTGTTGAAATAGAAAACACGGGTCCAATTGTAGCTTTAAAAATTTAGCAGATTAAATAGGTGGATAAAGTGCTTTATCCACTATCTTTATCTCTTTCAATTGTCGTATCCATTCCCTTAAGAAATCCACGCATTTTTTTAACATCTTTAATAGGCATGAATTCAAGACGATTTTGGTAATGAAATACGTGTAATTTTTCCCCAGGAACTAAATGAAGTAATTCCCGAATTTCTTTAGGAATAACAACTTGATATTTAGGGGAAATAGTAACTATTTGCATAGAGTGACCCTCCTTTGGTCGATATCTGTTTAGACTATTATAATCGATTGCTTTTACGCCGCGACCTATCTTTCGATCGCGGCGACTATTATTTTTTATCCAAACATCACACCCGCTCGCAACGCAACACGATTACTGTGTTCGCTATTGCCGCCATCCGAGATGCTATAAGCTTGATCGTTAGAATACTCAACGCCGATATTCGTATTTTTCAACACATCAATACCATAACCCGCGACCCAACGACGCTCAGGAATGAATAAGGCCACAGCATCACCGGACTGTTGATATCCCAGATAAAGATTTTGTGCTCTGTCCCAATAGTTGAAACCGTAAGCGACTTGTAGATCCGCTGCCCAAGGTTGTGCACCTTCAAGGAAATCATCGCTATTTTCATTAAGTGAAGAACTGAAGTCTACATAACTAAAGGACTGTAAGGCAGTCACATAATGACCGCTTAAACTAAAAGGTCCGCTATTGACCATGCCATAGACGGTTAAAGCACTTGTCCTATCTATATAGAAGGATTGATTGGTATTAACGGTTTGACCATCTGCCACTCTATACAGCGTATTTTTTATGAAAGCATTGGCGTAAGCGATATCATTCACGCCCATCATGTCATTGATATAACCTACACCAATGTCCCAGCCTAATTGAGTGCTAACTTGTCCAACACCTAATTGTGCACCAAAATTAGTATTGCCGTGATTGGGAACTGTGGGTGGTAGAAATGGAGTGACATCTCCAATATCCATTTCAGGAATTTGATTTTGAAAAGTAAATAAAGATCCATGAAAGCTTGCATTATTCCATGCTGAAATAAAGCTAAGTTCAGCTGAAGTTTGCAAAGATTCTGTCATCACTTGCGTCATGCTGCGAGTGATAGGATGGATAGTATAACGTCCAAAATCTTGGAATTGTTTACCGACTTTTAAGAAAATTGGGAACAATTCTGGATTACCAAGCGTGATATAACCTTGTTGCAAGTCTAATGCATGAAGTGTATAAGCTTCACTGTAAATACCCGGCATAGAAACAACATTGTTATTAAATGGAAATTGACCAAAACTGACAGTATTTAATGCGGTATTTTGTATATTGTTATAACTAAGTTCCATGAACGCACTGACCCATGGATTAATATTTCCTGTGACATCAAGATATGCATCGTTCAAAGTGAATCTTGAATTATTTTCACCCATGAAGCCTTGATTTACATTACCAAACTGGGTGTCGAAATTAATTCCACCCGCAAATTGTATGGGTTTACCACAACCGACGGTTGGTTTAGCACGTCTTACGTTTTGGCTCATGGCATCCATGATGGGATTGTACATGCTTACATTTGGACATGGGGCGGCGAATAATTCGCCCTTGTAACCGCTGACTGGCATATCATTTGCAGCGAAAATGGGAGAGCTGATTAAACCTGAGAGTATCATAGATGTGACAATAAACTTTAATTTCATTATTCTTATCTCCTTCATTGTATGATTTTTTTTATGCGAGGAGATTGTAATGAAGCAAATGGATGGCGTCAATGAATTCCCCTCTTCAGAATGGAAAAGGGGAAGAGAGAAAGTTATAAACTATCCGATTTTTCACCTAAAAATTCAGCAATACCCGCTTCAGTAGGTTTAATGCCAGTGTCGCCTTTGCTCCAACCCGCCTGGCAAACTTCGCCGTGTTTTTCATGATATTGCAATGCATCAATTAAGCGTAATAATTCATCAATGTTACGGCCTAAAGGTAAATCATTCACGATTTCTGAACGTACAATACCTTGCTTATCAATTAAAAACGCAGCACGTAATGCAATATGTGCGGTGGGATGTTCAATACCATAGCTTTGACAGATGTAATGATTTACATCAGCAACTAAGGGGTATTTCACAGGCCCTATACCGCCTTCGTTGACAGGGGTTTTACGCCACGCACTATGTGAATATTGTGAATCGATAGAAATACCAATCACTTGCGTATTGCGCTGGTTGAATTCATTAATACGATTATCTAAGGCAATCAACTCAGATGGGCAAACAAAAGTAAAATCCAATGGATAAAAACATAAAATACCGTACTTACCTTTGAGTGCGTCGCTTAATTGAAACTGGTTAACGATTTCGCCATTCCCTAATACAGCGGCTGCTGTAAAATCGGGGGCTTTGCGGCCGACTAAAATACTGCTCATAATTTGAACCTCATAACTAGTAAAAAAGATTGAGCGAGGATTATAAACAGAAACCTTGAAAATCTGAAATAGATTTATGCTATTATCCTCATTGAAAAGGTTAACCAAAGTTATATACTAAACCCGTAAGAAGCTGGCTATCACGTTTAGTAGCCACATTAGAGACACTAATATACTCTGCGCGAACATCCCATTTTTTTGATATTTTAGTTTGCGCACCTAAACCTAATTGGTCTCCAAATTGGATAGAATTACCAGAGCCATCAAAGCGATTCGCCTGTAAACCTAAACGTCCATATATCATAGTATCAGGTGTCAGCATAATTCCGGGAATTAAACTGGCTCCTAATGCATAGTTGGTACTTGATGTTAAAGCATTATTTGGATAACTGGCAAGATCAAAATTCAATTCACCGCCTAGATAAAACTTACGGCTTTCGCCAAAAGTGGAGCCATAACCTCCAAAAAGTTTTCCTATAGCGCCAGCTTCTAGTTTACCATTTTTATACTGTGTATATCCTAAATTTGTAACACCCACACTGCCGCCTACATAAGACTTACCCTCGGCAAAAGTAAGCTCTGATACTGTTGTTAAAATAAAAAAAGATAGAATTATTTTTTTAATCATAAAAAGAGTCCTCGTTTTGTATTATTTTTTCGATATTTTCATATTTGCTTTTTGTTATTGATTACCTCCTTGAATAAAATGATGGGTGAGTTAACTTCGTCTTGGCTATATTCTAAAATATCACCAGGTTCACATGCTAAATATTGACAAATAGCATCCAAGGTAGAAAATCGGATTGCTTTGGCTTTTCCTGTTTTTAAAATGGATAGATTTTGTTCTGTAATACCAATGGCTTCAGCAAGTTCTTTAGAACGAATTTTACGTTTAGCCAACATGACATCTAGATTTATAGTAATAGGCATATATAAGCTCTCTGTTAGCCAAAGGATCGCCCTGCGTACGAGTAGTAATAACATAAGCATGATGCATTTCATGATTAAAAGTTGTTTGTATATCGTTACATACATCTAACTGATGAAGAGAGCGTACATGAATGGAATTTTCTTTATTTCGATATACACCAACGCCAACAGGATGGTCTCTAAATTTGTCGACGACTGTTAATGTAAAGCCTTTACTATTAAAAACGCGATCGATTTTTTTAGCGCTTTCTGGATGACGTAATGAATATTGAGCAAGTGCAGCCATATCTTCTTTTTCTTTTTTTATTTGCATGGAATTTAATTTTTTTGCATACGGTTTTTCAATAATAGTTTTACTTAAAACAAGCGCTTCGCCTGTTAGCTTTTTTTGATGAATATGAACAAAACCTTGTATTGCACTCTCAGGAATAACAGTGGGACATACAATACCAGAAACATTTCGATATTTTGCAAAAACATCATTCAATTTTCCATGAGTCGAAGGCATTAAATCAGATTTGAAACGTTCTTTAGGAAGGGCTGATGCTTCAATGTTAGGAATAATAGATGCTGTGACAAGCATAAGGAGCATAAACCGCTTCGATGAAGTATCTAAATGTAATAATAAAGATGCGGAAGTTAAGGGTTGATGGCTTAATTTGGCTTGTTTTAATAGATAGCGATTTTGATGTTTTTGTTGCGGTTTATTTAATGGCATATAATTTACCCATGTAAAATATTTTGGTAATAAATTGTACATTATGGGCGCTTTACTGTAAAGGATTCTAAACGCATTCTAAACGCATTCTAAACGCATTTTTTTGCTAAGGGACAACATAGTTAATATTAATGAATACCAAATTCGGCTCTGTAGATAATGCTTTTTTGATAAAGCTTCTTATTGACTTGTTCATAAACAAATTGCGTAGTTGCACTTATTTATAAAAATAGATTGGTAATGCAACTATGCAAGCCTGATCCCAGTTCCCTATAAATCACCACGAAACAGGCTTGTGAATATTTGTACCAGGAATCGGGTTTGCCACTTTTATTATTTCCTTAAAAAACAAAGGCCTCCGAAGAGGCCTTGTGCCCTACCGACGAAACGATAGGGGAAGTAGTTATCTATATTATAACCGGATACCCATATATTTCAACAAGTTTCAGGGCGCAAATTTCTGAAAATAAATCATGTAGTTATAATAATTTTCAGCACAGATAATAAAAATTGGGATTATAAACAGAAACCTTGAAAATCTGAAATAGATTTATGTTATCATCCCGTTTTCTAAAACGGATGAGATTTAAGTCTATGAATCACGAATTCTTACCCTTTTCCAAGCCAACGATTAGCCAAGATGCTATTGATGAGGTGGTGGCCTGTTTGCAGTCCGGCTGGATTACGACAGGGCCGCGGGTCCAGCAATTTACTGAAAATTTAAAGGAATATTTAGACGCGCCTTTTGTGTTGCCATTATTGTCTGCGACAGCGGGTTTGCATTTGACCTTGCTTGCCATGGATCTGCTGCCGGGTGATGAGGTGATTACGACCCCTCTGACGTTTGCCGCGACTTTAAATACGATAGTCTTGGCAGGCGCTAAACCCGTGTTGGTGGATATTGATCCTCATACCCTAAATATGGATTTGAACCAGGTAGAGGATGTGATAACGGATAAAACCCGAATTATCATGCCAGTGCATTTTGCAGGATTGCCCGTAGAAATGAATACGCTTTATCGTCTTGCCAATCAGCATGGTTTGCGTGTCATTGAAGATGCCGCACATGCAATTGGAACTGAATTTAATGGTAAACGCATAGGCAGTGTCGGTGATACCCAGGTTTTTAGTTTTCATCCCAATAAAAATATTACCACAGGCGAAGGCGGCGCTATTGCGACACGTGATGAAGTGTTGGCAAAACGAATCAGCTTACTGCGTTTTCATGGTATGGATAGAGAAGCATGGAACCGGTTTGGAAAATCGGGCAATCAAGATTATGAAATTGTGATTCCAGGTTATAAATATAATATGATGGACATTCAGGCGGCGCTTGGCTTGCATCAATTGAAACAATTAGATGATTTTATCACAAGACGTACTGAGTTGGCTCTGCGCTATCAAGAAGCGTTGGCAGATTGGCCGCAATGGAAATTGCCAGGAACACCTGCTTATCCGCATAGACATGCGTGGCATCTTTATACGCCTCTTATTAATGAACAAGCAGCGAATATGGACCGTGATACATTCATGTCTAAAATGAAAGAAAAAAATATAGGGACCGGTTTACATTATCGAGCAGTGCATTTATATCCTTATTATCGCAATCAATTAGGGTTTAAAGCGGGTGATTTTCCTTATGCAGAGGATGTTGGAAATCGTATTGTAAGTTTGCCATTGTTCCCCACCATGACGGATGCGGACCACGATAGAGTATTGGATGTGATGTATAGTATTTTTAATTAAGGTTTTTATATGAGAGTTTTAATTTTAGGCGCGAATGGTTTTATTGGCAGTCATTTAAGTGAAGCCATTTTAACAAAAACATCATGGCATATAGATGCCATGGATTTGACACAAGATAAATTAGATACATGCCTGGGGCATGAACGATTTCATTTTAAATCAGGAGATATCACCAAAGAACGCGATTGGATTGCTGAACATATTCAAGCTTGTGATGTGGTGTTGCCCTTGGTAGCTATCGCAAATCCATCTGTGTATGTGCAATATCCTTTGCGTGTGTTTGAGTTGGATTTTGAAGCGAATTTAGCAATTATCAGACAATGTGTTGCATTGAAAAAACGAATTATTTTTCCTTCGACATCTGAAGTGTATGGTATGTGTCCTGATGTCGCATTTGATGAAGAAGAAAGTTGTCTAGTCACTGGTCCTATTCATAAAGAACGCTGGATTTATTCAGCGTCTAAACAATTATTGGATAGAGTGATTTATGCTTATGGTAAACATCACGAACTTAATTACACATTATTTAGACCGTTCAATTGGTATGGTCCAAAACTCGATAATATTTTTAATCCCAAACAAGGTGGTTCACGTGTTTTAACGCAATTTATAGGTAATATTTTGCGCGGCGAAGATATTATGTTAGTGAATGGCGGTTCACAACAACGTTGTTTTGCTTATATTGATGATGGTGTGGATGCTTTATTAAAGATGATTGAAAATAAAAATAATGCTGCATCGCAACGTATTTTTAATGTCGGTAATCCGACGGAAAATGTTTCCATCCGTGCGCTTGCTGAAATGTTAATAGATTTTATTAAAACATACCCTGAATACAGTGATGCGGCGTCCAAGACAAAGTTAATTGAAGTGAATGCAGAGCAATACTATGGTTCTGGCTATCAAGATGTATTATTGCGCGTGCCTGCCATTAAACGTGCAAAAGAGTATTTAGCTTGGGGACCAAAAGTGAGTTTAGCGGAAGGTTTGAAGAAGACTTTGGATTATTATTTGAATCCTGAACAGCTTACTCTGTCATCGATAACGGAATCATAATTTGTAATATCATTTGTTATCGTATTGGTAAACGTCGCGTTTGAGATGACCGTTTCCGAAAAATTCGCTTTGCTTAAATTAGCATTATTAAAGTTAGCGCAACTAAAATCAGCTTTGGTTAAATTGCTTTGTTGTAAACTTGCACCGATCAAGGTTACAAAATTTAATGTAGCATTACTAAGGTTAATGTTGTTCATCGTGGCGTTGGTTAGATCAGCATGATTTAAATTTGCATAAGATAAGTTAGCGCCTGTTAAGATGGCATTGGAAAGATTGGCATGACTTAAGTCAGCTTTGCTCAAATTCATGTTTTCTAAATTGACATTAGAAAGATTTGCATGGGATAAGTTAGCGTTTTGCAAATCAACTTTTCCTTCAACAAATTGATAAGATCGTAAATCAGCATGCGAAAGATCGAGTCCTTTGGTATTAGATTTGCTTATGATTTTTTCCAGTTTAGCTAAATCATTGGGATCGACGGCATAAGCATTTAATAAAATAAAATAACAACAAAGAACAACCATTTTTTTTAACATGTGCAAATCCTTAATGCGAGACTCTATGAATTCTTGCGCCTAATTGTGAAAGTTTTTCTTCTATGCATTCATAACCACGATCAATATGGTAAATACGATCAACATTGGTTTCACCATGTGCTGCAAGACCGGCCAATACCAGGCTTGCGGATGCACGCAAATCGGTTGCCATGGTAGGTGCGCCCTGAAGGTGTGGAATTCCAGTGCAAATGGCAGTATTGCCTTTCAGAAAGACTTTAGCGCCCATGCGTTGTAATTCCTGAACATGCATAAAACGATTTTCAAAAATAGTTTCAGTGATCACAGCAGTGCCTTCAGCAATGGTATTTAAGGCCATGAATTGCGCCTGCATGTCGGTTGGGAAAGCAGGATATGGGGCAGTGCTTATGTTGACCGCACGTGGACGATTACCTTTAGTGTCGAGGCTAATCCAGTCTGGGCCTACTTCAATTTCAGCGCCAGCCTCGCTTAACTTGATTAAGACGGATTCTAAAATATCGGGTCGAGTATTTTTTACTTTAATTTTACCGCGTGTAATAGTGGCTGCAGTAAGATAAGTGCCTGTTTCAATACGATCAGGTAGTACGTGATAACTGCCGCCGGTTAACTCTTTAACACCATCAATAATAATAGTGGATGTTCCTGCGCCGGTAATTTTGGCACCTATGGTATTAAGAAAATTCGCTAAATCTTCAACCTCGGGTTCATGGGCAGCATTACGAATGATGGTTTGGCCTTCTGCCAATACGGCAGCCATCATGATGTTTTCTGTGCCTGTGACTGTGACGAGATCCATCACGATATTTGCGCCTTTTAGACGCTTTTTGGATTTTGCCTTGATATAACCATTTTCAACGACAATATCAGCACCCATCGCTATCATGCCTTTAATATGTTGATCTACGGGCCTTGTGCCTATGGCGCAACCACCAGGCAAAGAAACAACGGCTTCACCAAAGCGGCTTAATAAAGGCCCTAGTACCAAAATAGAAGCACGCATCGTGCGAACTAACTCATAAGGCGCATGTAAAATATTCACGCTTCCGGCATCGACTTCTATGGTTGAACGCTCGTCGAGAGTGATTTTTGTACCCATCTGGCCTAATAGGCTCATAATAGTGGTGACGTCTTGTAAATGAGGAATGTTAAAAAGTTGTACAGGAGCAGACGTCAGCAAAGCTCCGGCTAAAATAGGCAGTGCTGCATTTTTTGCGCCTGATATGCGTACTTCGCCATTGATAGGGATGTTGCCTTGTATGATTAGTTTATCCATGGTGTGAACTCATTGTAGTCTCTGATTGCCATTCTTCCGGGGTAAAGGTTTTGAAAGAAATAGCATGTAAAGAAGCGTCTTTAATATAACTTTCTAGCGTAGCATATACCAATTGTTGCTTTTGAACACGATTTTTGCCAGAAAATGCGGGGCTAATAACAATAGCGGTAAAATGCTGTCCATCCTCGCCATCAATCATGGCGATGCAATCTTTTAGGCCGGTTTCGATTAATTGTTTGATAGTTTGTGGATTCATCATGGTATCTCTCGAAAAACTGGCTAAGATTAACGCAATGTTTTGGCTGGGTCAAGGTGAAAATGGTGACTGTCGCCTACGGGTCTTACTTGTTATGATCTAATTATTAAATTATCGAGATACAAACGTGAAAATCGATCAAACCAGCAGCTTGCTTATGTCAGCCGATTATAAGCCCTCGCCGCACAGCGATGACAGACCTCCGAATACGACTATCGATATGATCGTTGTGCATAATATCAGCTTGCCGCCCGGAGAGTTCGGAGGAGGGTATGTGCAGTCTTTTTTTTGCGGCCATTTGGATGCTTCATTGCATAGTTATTTTGAAACGATTGCATCATTAAAAGTGTCCTCACATCTTTTTATTGATCGTCACGGGAACGTGACCCAGTTTGTGCCATTCGCTAAACGTGCATGGCATGCAGGGGTATCGAATTTTAAGGGGCGTGAACGGTGTAATGATTTTTCAATTGGTATTGAATTGGAAGGTACGGATGATTTACCTTATGAAGCTATCCAATATCAAACATTGGCACGTGTGATTCAACAATTGATGGTGATGTATCCCGCCATTCATCGTTCTCACATGGTGGGCCATTCGGATATTGCGCCAGTTCGTAAAACTGACCCGGGACCTGCGTTTGACTGGGCATATTTGAACAAACTTTTGGATGAATTGAAAGGATAAGGTCAATGACATTTATTATTACTCTAATTGCACTTGTGATGGAACGGTTTTTTCATTGGCATCATTTTCGTGAATGGCGTTGGTTTTTAAATTACGAACGTTGGTTGGGTGAGCATAGTGTACGTTTGCCTGATATCATGCGATTAATCATCAGTTTGACACCACCTCTGATCATTATTGGTGTGATTGAATATCTGTTATCAGGATGGTTTTATGGTATAGCAGAACTCATTTTTGGGGTATTAGTTTTATTATATTGTCTGGGCCCTTATAATTTATGGGTGCAAGTCTATGGTTGTATTGATGATTTACAAAAAGAAGATCCAGCACTGGCCATTGAGTCAGCTAAAAAAGCATTTGGTGTCTCAGCCGTAAATAACTCACAAGCTTTTCATAAAGCATTAGTCCGCGCTATTTTTATAGCAGCGCATGAAAGAATTTTTTCAGTGATTTTTTGGTTTGTTTTATTGGGGCCATTAGGCGCTGTGTTGTATCGCTTGATTGATTTATTCAGTGTGCGTGAAGAATTGGGTTTAACGGATATGGCATTAAAAGTTAAACAAGCGATGGACTGGGTTCCGGTCAGAATTTTCACTTTTATTTTTGCATTAGGCGGTCATTTCACGGAAGTTTTCGCATGTTGGAAAACAGGCGTTAGTAAAGGCCTTGAGTCCAATGAAAACTTACTTGCTGATTGTGGCGTGGCGGCATTAGATGTGATGGAAGGAGATAACATTCCTGAAATGGGCGCTGCGGAAAAAGAAACCATAGAATTGCTAGATAGGGTATTTGCTATGGTTTTAGTATTATTGGCTATTATTGTTATTGTGGTTTAAATGCGATTATTAACGTATCTATTTTTTATTTTATGCTGCGCAAGAGTTTTTGCATGTGAGGTCATGGACGATCTTCAGCATGTTGTTACCTTGTCACATCCAGCAAAACGTATCATAAGTCTTGCACCCGATGCAACTGAAAATTTATTTGCAGTGGGCGCGGGAGATCGTATTGTAGGTGTTATGCAAGGCAGTGATTATCCATTGGCTGCAAAAAAAATTCCGGTGATTGCTCGCTATAATGCCATTGATACAGAAATTATTTTAAGCTTGCATCCTGATCTTATTGTCGCCTGGTCAAATGGCGTGAATATGAAGCAACTTGAGAAAAGAGGAATCGCTGTGTATGTTAGTCGTCCTCGAAAGTTAACCGATATTCCTATCACCTTAAAAAAGTTAGGATGTTTAGTCGGTAATGAAAAAATGGCTAATGAAGTTGCTAACGCATATTTACAACGCTATTCTCTATTATCTAAACAATATACGCAAAAAAAACCAGTGACAGTTTTTTATCAGCTTTGGTCGAGTCCACTCATGACCATCACAAAACAGAGCTGGATCAATGAAGCCATTAATTTTTGTGGCGGCAAAAATATCTTCGAAAATTTAAAAACGACGGCGCCCGAAGTGACAATAGAATCTGTTATTGTCAAAAATCCTGATATGATAGTCGGCGCTGATAAAAAAGATGATTGGAAGAAATCCTGGCAATCATGGAAAAATTTGCGCGCTGTAAAGCATCAGCTGCTCATGTCGGTGGATCCGGATTTAATTGAGCGTGCGAGTGTAAGATTATTAGATGGAGTCAGTCAATTATGCACTTCAATGGATTATGCAAGGAAGCAGTTAGCATATGAAAATGTTACCTATTGATACGGAAAAAAAGTTACTTATTCATTGGAGTGCCTGGTTTTATTTGGGCCATGTGTTGTTTTTTTGGATGATAGGTTTAAATTATTTTTTTGCAGTTCCATCGGTTTCATTTTCCAGTTTGATGGATGATTTTGTTCTGCTGAGTTTTGTGGGTCATCTCGCCGTACTTGCGCTTTCACCTTGTTTATTCGTATGGCTTCTCATTTTTATTTTTCCCTATCGACGCCTCGTTTTTGTCATTGCATCACTTATTGCAGCGCTTGCCTCAAGTTTATTAGTTTTAGATGCCATTGTTTATAATCTTTATCATTATCATTTAAATATCACCATATTAACTTTAGCATTTCATGGTATTACAAAAGATATTCTCGGCTTATCTTTTCGAGAAAAAATTATTCCAATTTTTATTATTCTTGTTTTTTTGATGATAGAGTTATGTTATGCAAGATGGTTGTGGCATACGATTAAAACCAAAGCTATATTACATGGTTGGTTTAAATATATTTTTGTTATGCTAGCGCTTCTTGTTTATAGCTCATACATTATGATCGTAATTCATATGAATCCTTTGTGGTTGCGAAATTATATAGAAAAAACCAGATTTTTGCCTTTTTATGACTACGCTCTTAGTGTTGTCATGCCAAAAAACAAAGAAAGTCTTGCGTTCATACGTATTGATAATAAAGACCCATTACGTTATCTGAATTCGAATAATGACCTTGCTTATCCTAAAAATACACTACAATTTAAACAAAAAAATCGATTATTGAATTTGGTTATTATTGGAATAGATTCATGGCGTTTTGATATGTTAAATCAGGAAGTCACTCCGGGTATTTTCAAATTCTCAAAAAAGTCCTGGGTTTTTAATCAACATATCAGCGGCGGTAATTCAACGGGCCCAGGCATTTTTTCACTATTTTATGGGTTGCCTGCCAATTATACTTTAGCCATGGAGAGCCAGCATCGCAGTCCTGTACTCATTGAAGCATTACTTGCTCATCATTATCAAATGGGTGTTTTTTCTAGCGCGCCTCTTTATATGCCGCCGATTAATAAGTCAGTGTTTCAACATATGGCTAATTTGCAAAATGAAAGTGTAACCGCGAGTACTGTACTTTTGCGCGATCAATCCGTTACCAGGCGATTTGCAGAATTTATTCAACATAGAGATTCGAATCAACCATTTTTTAGTTTTTTATTTTTTGATGCCGCGCATAGTTATTGTGGAACGGATATTATCCCAGGGCCTTTTCAACCGACGGCAACTCGATGTAATCGACTGACGTTTAATAAAAAACGTGATTATCAGGAATATTTAAA
Source organism: Gammaproteobacteria bacterium (assembly GCA_013288655.1). GTDB lineage: Bacteria > Pseudomonadota > Gammaproteobacteria > DSM-16500 > DSM-16500 > JABDBK01. Next base: position 24,831 of record JABDBK010000021.1, read on the forward strand.
TCGTTATAAAAATGCAGTACTGACTGTGGATGCTGAAGTGAATCAAGTGATTAACATACTTCAGTCATCGAATCTTTTAAAAAATACAGTAGTCATGATTGTGGGAGACCATGGTGAAGAGTTTGATGATGGTAATAAAGGTTTTTATGGTCATGCCAGCAACTTTGGCCGCTATCAAGTGCAGACACCCTTAGTCATGTATTGGCCAGGCGAAAAACCTAAAAGTTTTCATCATAAAACCAGCCATTTTGATGTCGCGCCTACGTTGATGGCAAAATTATTAGGATGTCTAAATAAACCGTCAGATTACGCATTAGGGACAAGTTTATTAGATAGTAAATTACGTCCTTATTTTATTATCAGTAGTTATGTCGATTTTGGGGTCATCGAACCTGAGCGTATTACGACGATCTATTCTGTAGGGAATTATCATATTGAGAAACCAAATGGTGATGCAATGGATGATAGCATTATTAACATAGCCATGATGAGGAAAGTGTTTGATGAGCTTCATTATTTTTATCGCGGGCAATGAGCTTTTCACCTTTTTTATTATTAGTCACAAAGATTAGTTATTTATAGCAGTTCCGAAATATCTGTAAGCCATATGCCGTGTCATGCCAGCATGCTTTTAGCTGGCATCCAGCCTAGATGCCAGCTAAAAGCATGCTGGCATGACACTCTTTTAGACTTATGGATATCTCGGAACCGTTATAATTAACAGTTATTTCTATTTTCAATTTCTTCAAATTGATTGATATGCACTTCACCATCAGGAAAACGTGCAACAATATCCAATTGTCCACCCATGGCTTCAATATAGCTGCGTAAAGTTGAAATATACATATCTGTACGTCTTTCAATACGTGAAACATTAGCTTGTTTGGTATTTAAAATTTCAGCCATGCGTTCTTGGCTCATTTGATGAGCTTGACGTAATTCTTGTAATGGCATTTCTTTTAACATTTGTTTTGTTTTTTCTAATGCGGCTTTTTGCGCTGATGGAGACATTTTTTTTCGCAATGTATTAAATGATTTTTTATTCATCGATTAAGCCCTCCTTTTTCAAAGTAGCGATATACAGAAGCGGTAACATCTATTTGCTCTTCTTCATTCAGTATTTCCCACCATTCTTCAAATTCATCAGTATATTCAACTTCCCACATGTACAATCCTTATATTTATTTTATTAAAATTATTACACAAAAGATATATTACGTCAAGAGCATATTACTTTTTTGTAATGTTTTTTCATCCATAAAAAATATCTTCGGTAGCATCTAATTTGAGGCAATTCGTTAGCCATTTATATACTTTTCTTAATATTTTGTTAACAATTTATTCATATAATGGAGTCATATTAACGAGAAAAGATTATGACTATACGCGACGAAGAAAAAGCTCCCGCTTCAGACACCCAAGAGAAAATGACTTTGGCGCGGTTACAATCTATTCGAACACCTCAACCCGATTATATTACTACGCCAGCAGGCGAATCTTATGAGTTGAGACCCGGTCAATTTTTTTATTTTACGAGACATGGATCAGGAAAGTTGGACTCAAGAGGAGAACGCCCTGAGTACGCTATAAGAGAGAATCCAAGCGATTGGAAATTACATATTAATGTAGAAGAAAAAGACCTTGGCAGAGTTTGGGAATTGATTTACCCCCATCTTTTAAAATATTCCATAGATCAATTTAAGGTATGTAATTATGCTGAAATGGATTCGCGGATCCAGAGAAAAAAGCAGGCGGTGGAAGACAAAAGTGTTAAACCTGATAGGAAAAAAATAGCACAAAAAGAATATGATCAACTAGTAGGGGATCGAGAAAGATTTTGCCGTTCCTGTCAGATTACTATCTATGTTCCAAGAGGTAAAGAGCAGCAAATTGAATTTGCTCTTTTAAAATATGATATAGAAACTTCACTTGCAGAATCCAACATAACTTCTGGGCAATTCGATCAAAGAACAGATAAGTCAATAGGAAACTTTACTTCAACAAGATATCATAAAGATGCTTATGAGGATTCAGGTTCTGTCACACAATATAAACCGCCAGAGGTAAGTGATCCAGCTTACGCACATCATTTCGATGATGATGAAGTAAATATAATGAAAAGTATCCGTAAGCTTACTGATCAATATAGGCCTGTTTTAGATGAGTTGACTGAATATCTGCATCGTTCTATCGTCGCCAAAAAAAAGAATGAGTCATATGCAGAACTTTTTCGATTATTAACAATATTAAATCATCAAATCAAAAATCCGCATACCTTCGTTGAAGTGAATCCAGGAGATTTTATTGTTGCTGAACCAGAAGTGGTAAAAAGTCAAATTACAGCAACTATTCTTCAAATAAAGGACTGGGTAGATAAAAATAAAGATGAGGTGTTAAAGCTCGTTTTTAATAGAGCACTAGAAGATAATAAAATAGAAATCCTACCAACAGAAACACTAAAGAATTTTTTTCATAACCTTATACAGAGTTGTGATCGACATAAAAAAGATAAAATGTTCGAAAGGGAAACAGCATTGGCTTGGGATTCTATTTTAGAAATCGAAAAAGGCAATAATGTAAAGCATCTTATTTATCAATTGAAATATTTGCAAATCGCTATTGCGGACAAAAAAAATAATCAAAGTGTTTATCTTTATTCATCCAGATTGGTTTACGATAAATTAATTGAATCGACAATCCTGGCACTAGAAAAAAACCCTCTTAATCAAGATGAAATCAATCGATTGTATAAAGAAACCCGACAAGCTTTTGCTTGTGCTCGATCATCGACTACTGCTGTTGATTATGTTTTTGATCGGCGCGATTTTAATGGAAAAAAACGAAATTTACTTTCCTGGCTTTTTTTATTACCAAAAGAATTTCCAACGAATAATTGGGTTTTAAATGGATTAGCGATAGCAAGTACACTTTTTACTTTTCCTATTCGATTACCTGTTAAAATTTTCATTGAGTTACCATTAACAGCCGCTTCTGTCGCTTTGAATAAATCAGATAATGCCATGGTTCGTTTTATTGGAAAAATAGCTTCCGGTATGTCTTCATTTTTTCGATATACTTTTTCATTTAATCCTGTTCAATCTTATAAAGAAGCTTCTGCTCATGGTAAAATGGCTGGAGTGTTGGCGAGTATTTTGAGTGTGGGCGGTATCATTGCTACTATGTTTGCAGGACCTTTTGTTGTATCGGGGATAGTGCAAGCAGTCAATGGCGCTAGCGTTGCTGTGACTGGCTCAAGTATTATCAGTCAAGGCAGCTTAACTCAAACCGCAGGTTTTTTCGGTTTGGGTGAAGTTGGACGGATGGTAGGAACCAGTGCAGTAAACGTTTTTTCAGGATTGATCACGGGCATTTATAGCTTGATTTCATCATGTTGTTTTTCAATGATAACCTATCATGAGGGAAATAAAAAAATTGAAAATAATTTTGCGCAGTCAAGCAGTAACTTTCTTCGTTCAGAGCAAACACTTTTAGGTTCATCTATACCATCTAAGATAGGATTTCCCAGAAGTCAGTCAACAAATGATCTAAAATTGCTAGGTGGTGACACGTTGCGCATGATGCAAACTGGAATTGCAGGACAGCCAGTAACAACACTGAAAGAAGTTAAACCAAATTTACCTGATGGTAGTGCAAAAATACAGAAAGTAGAAGAAGTTAAACAAAATTTACCTGTTTCAAGATCCTTTAATGGACAGCCATGACTTCACTCAAAATAATACCTCATCCCCAATTGAGGAATGAGCCCATATGTCGATAAACCATACGCCGTCGAAGCATTGGCCCCGCCAGTATATAAAGTGTTATGGGTAGGAGTAAAATAAATACCTTCAGCAAATACCGCAATTTTATTGTCACGTTTTGTATAATACTCAATGCCGCCGCCGTATAAAAAAGATAACTGTTTTTTATTAAAATATTGGGCTGTGCTATATACACGATCACCAATAGAGTTTTCACTAAACCCAAGAAGTCCATAACCCACAAAATTAGGAGTGAAATGAAAACCCAGCTTCTGCTTTATCGCCATATAATAGGAGGCGCTCACGAAATGTTTAACATCTTGATATACGACATTGCCGTCAGCATCAGAAAAACCTCCGGTATCAAATTCAGAAGCCAGGATGTATTTATTTAAGTAAAATTTATAACCTACGTTAATCGATATGCCATTCGAAAGAACGTTCAATCTTGATGAACCAAGCTGGATATAATTTGAGTGTATCGGGCGATAAGGAATAGGGTGAAGCAATATTGAACCACCGGCATACCAACTGGCGCGAGTGTTTAAT